>NZ_JACYTW010000023.1:0-53439 GCF_014841395.1 Plantibacter sp. CFBP 13570
GGGCGGCCGAGCGCCTCCGCGACGGCGTCTCGGGCGGTCTGCAGCAGCGCGTCGTCCGGGCGCTGGTCCAAGGGGGTCCCGACCCCCGTCACGATCACGGACGCCTGGCCGAACCGCTCGTCGGGGACGGCGACGACGACGGCCTCGGCCAGCCCCGGCACCGACCGGACGACCGCTTGCACCCGGTCGAGGGAGATGTTCACCCCGCCGCTGATGATCACGTTGTCGGCCCGCCCGGTCACCCGGACGACGCCGTCGACGAGCTCGGCGGTGTCGCCGGTGCGGTACCACCGGCGGCCGCCGTCGTCCGGGAAGGCGGTCGCCGTGCGGTCCGGTTCGCCGAGGTAGCCCTCGGCAAGGACCGGTCCGGCGATGAGGAGCTCCCCGTTCACCAGCCGGGGTTCGACACCGGCGAACGGCACGCCGTCGTACAGACAGCCGCCGGAGGTCTCGCTCGAGCCGTAACTCCGCACGACGCGGATGCCGAGCGCCGCGGACCGCTCGAGCAGCGGAGCGGGGGTGGCCTGTCCCCCGACGAGCAGCCCGGCGAGTCCGGCGAGCGCGTCACGCACGGAGGTGCTCGTCTCGGCGGCGTCGACGAGCATGCGCAGTTGTGCCGGTACGAGGGCAGCGAATCCGGCATCGGCGTCGAGCCGCTCGACGAGTCCGCAGAACGCCCGGGCGTCGAACGACCCTGTCGGTGCCTCGAGCGGCCTGGTCCCGGCGACGATCGACCGGAGTAGCACGTTGACGCCGGCGATGTAGTGCGTCGGGAGCGCCAGGATCCACTGGGACGAACGGCGATGGGCCTCAGGGCCACCCAGAGCCACCGCGGAACCCGCCGCGCTGGCCAGGAGGGCCTCAGCCGAGAGGGCGACCCGCTTCGGCACGCCCGTCGAGCCGGACGTCTCGATCACGAGGGCCACCCGGTCGTCGACCACGGCCGGTGCCGCGGACGATCCGGGTTGCATCGGGAGGACCGCGGGTCCGGAGCCCTCGAGCGCCGTCTCCAGGGCTGCGAGCATCGCCGAGGCGGACGCGTCGACGGGGAGCAGCTGACGGGTCATGGATTCAGCGTACGCCGGGTGCGTCGGCGCTCCGCCGACTCCTCGCGGTCAGGCAGCTCAGAACTGCCAGGGGAACGGAGCCCAGTCCGGCTTGCGCTTCTCCAGGAAGGCGTCGCGCCCCTCCACCGCCTCGTCGGTGCCGTAGGCGAGGCGGGTGGCCTCGCCCGCGAAGACCTGCTGGCCGACGAGACCGTCGTCGACGGCGTTGAAGGCGAACTTCAGCATTCGGATGGCGGTCGGTGACTTGCCGAGGATGGTGCGGGCCCAGGCGACGCCCGTCTGCTCGAGCTCGGCGTGCGGGACGACCGCGTTGATCGCGCCCGCCTGCAGCGCGCGCTCCGCGTCGTACTCCTGGGCGAGGAAGAACACCTCGCGGGCGAACTTCTGACCCACCTGCTTGGCGAAGTACGCGCTCCCGTACCCCGCGTCGAAGGAACCGACGTCGGCGTCGGTCTGCTTGAACCGCGCGTGTTCCCGACTCGCGATCGACAGGTCGCACACGACGCCCAGGGAGTGCCCACCGCCCGCGGACCATCCGGGAACGAGGTTGATGACGACCTTCGGCATGAAGCGGATGAGGCGCTGGACCTCGAGGATGTGCAGGCGACCGTTGCGCGCGGCGTCGATGCCGCTCGCCGTCTCGTCGTCCGCGGCGTCGTCGCTCGCGTACCGGTAGCCGTCGCGACCACGGATGCGCTGGTCGCCGCCCGAGCAGAACGCCCAGCCGCCGTCCTTCGCGCTCGGACCGTTGCCGGTGAGCAGCACCACTCCGACCGTCGGGCTCTGGCGAGCGTGGTCGAGCGCGCGGTACAGCTCGTCGACGGTGTGCGGGCGGAAGGCGTTGCGCACCTCGGGGCGGTCGAACGCGATGCGCACGAAGCCGCCCTCGCGCGCGACGTGGTACGTCAGATCGGTGAGGTCCTCGAACCCCGGTACGACGTCCCAGATCTCCGGGTCGAACAGTTCGGACACTCGATCGCTCATGCGTCCAGCCTAGGCACTACTTCGGCTTGTCGAGGTCCGCATAGGGCTTGAGCGCCTCCAGGTAGTCGGCGCGGTCCGCCTCCTTCAGGAGCGCATACGAGTCGAGGTGCAGCTCGATGCCCTCCGCCGCCATGTCGTAGTAGTCGACGTCGAACTCGCGGTCCTTCGCGACCGTGCCGGCCGAGTCGAGCGTGAGGTCGACGATGCTCGTCCGGAAGTCGCCGGCCCCCGTGATGGCGTTGTAGGTGTGCAGGTCCCACAGTGCCTGAGTGTCGATGGTCTCACCGCCGTACCGCTCGGTGAGCTCGCCCGGCTCACGCCAGGAGGACGGTGCGTTCTGCATGTCGAGGTTCGCGATGCCGTACCGGAGCAGCACCTGCCGGATCAGCTCGACGACCCGCGACTTCTCCTCGAAGGTGCGCACGGTCGTCGTCGTCTGCCACACCGGTGCCGTGTACTCGAAGAGCATGGAGTCCCCGCCGTACCCGTTCTGATCGACCTCCGTCTCGGCGGGCTGTCGCTCCACCCAGTCGAAGCCGAACTCGGCGGTCAGGGCCGTCCGGATCTCCGCGAGCATCTCGTCGGACGTCCCGACGAAGTCCTCGTAGCTCGGCCCGTCGAGGGTCTCCTTCGCGTCGACGTAGGCGGACCCCGGGTAGGTGTCCCAGATCGGGTCGTGCTCCTCGTCGCCGCTGCCACCGGCGGAGGCACCATTCCCGGCCCGATCCGTGGAGAGACCGCCGACCGCCATCGCCGTGACGGGGTTGACGACGAGGATGAGCACCAGCGCCAGCACGCCCCAGCGGCGCCGCATCTTCCGGCGGATGACGACGACACTCCCGATGAGCAGCACGATCTGCACCACGACGACGAGGGCGAACGCCACGAGGATGGCCCATGCTCCCTCGCCGGGCCGGTAGCTCACGGCCAGCAGGACGGTGAAGAGGGTGACGGCCACGACCGCGCCGAGCAGGGCGAGCGGGGAGAAGGAGGCGACGACACCCCGACTCCGCGCGCCGAGTTCGTCCCGACCCGTCGGGGATGCACCGGCGGCAGGCGGGTGGGCCGCCGGAGTCCGCTCGCCGTCGTCGGCCGGGATCGCCGCGGACTTGGGTTGCGAGGCAGCCGCGCGCTCCGCCGCCTTCCGTTGACGACGCGACGACGGCTTCCGCGATGCGGGCTGCCGCTGCGTCCGTCGTCCCCGGGACCCCGGACGACGGAACCGGGCGGTCTCCGCCTCCAGCTCCTCGGGCGTGCGCTCCGGGGCGGCAGGCGTTTGCGCGGTCGAGGACGCGGCTGCCGGCGGCGCCCCGGGGATCGGCGGGGCGTTCGGATCGCGCGGTTCGTCGGAGGATCCGCCGGGCGATTCCTCGATCACCGGGAGCACCTCGGCCTCGGGGCTCGGCTCGAACATCGGCTCGGGCACCGAGAAGGCGGCGGGTTCGTCCGCGGGCACGCTTCGCCGATCGCCTGGCGTCGGCTTGCGTCGGGAGAACAGCGGCACGGGATCGATTGTGTCATGGGCGTCCCGCGACGGCTTCCGACGTCCGGGTGCAGGATGGGGTCATGCAAGCGAACCTCGACGACGTCCTCGCCACCGCCCGCGTGGTCTCCATCCCCCTCCGCGTCCGGTTCCGGGGCATCGACACCCGCGAGGCCGTCCTCTTCCGCGGGCCCGCCGGGTGGACGGAGTTCTCCCCCTTCGTCGAGTACGACGACCAGGAGTCGGCCGCGTGGCTGCAGGCCGCCATCGACTTCGGCTGGTCGGACCTCCCGCCCCTCCACCGGGATCGCATCCTCGTGAACGCGACGGTCCCGGCGGTGGACGCGGCGGACGTGCCGTCGATCCTCTCCCGCTTCCCGGGCTGCCGGACCGCGAAGGTGAAGGTGGCCGAGCGCGGGCAGGTGCTGGCCGACGACGTCGCGCGCGTCGCCGCCGTCCGGCGGGCCATCGGACCCGAGGGTCGACTCCGCGTGGACGCCAACACCAACTGGAACGTCGACGAGGCCGAACACGCCATCCGCGCTCTCGAACCCTTCGACCTCGAGTACGTCGAGCAACCCTGCGCGACCGTCGCGGAACTCGCCGAGATCCGTGAACGGGTCTCCTCCCTGGACGTCGCCATCGCGGCGGACGAGAGCGTCCGCAAAGCCGAGGACCCCCTCGCCGTGGCTCGCGCCGGCGCCGCCGACCTGCTCGTCGTGAAGGCGCAGCCGCTCGGCGGCGTTCACGCCGCGCTCCGCATCGCGGGCGAGGCCGGCCTGCCGATCGTCGTCTCGAGCGCGCTGGACACCTCCGTCGGCATCTCCATGGGGGCCCACCTCGCGGCGGCCCTGCCGGAACTCGACTACGACTGCGGGCTCGCCACCACCGCGCTCCTCGGCGGCGACGTGACGACCGCACCGCTCGATCCCGTGGACGGCGGCATCGCCGTTCGGCGCGTCGAGGTGGACGTCGATCTCCTCGAGCACTTCACGGCGTCACCGGAGCGGACCGCCTGGTGGCTCGACCGGCTCCGCCGCACGCACGCGTTGCTCGGCTGAGGGCCGGCGCAGGGGCTTACAGGCCGCTGTAGGCGTGCAGACCCTTGAAGAAGACGTTGACCACGACGAAGTTGAACATCACGGCGCTGAAGCCGATGATGGCGAGCGTGGCCGCGCGTGATCCGCGCCAGCCGCGCGTCGCCCTGGCATGGATGTACCCGGCGAAGATCACCCAGATGATGAAGGTCCACACCTCTTTGGTGTCCCAGCCCCAGTACCGACCCCAGGCGCGCTCAGCCCAGATGGCACCGGCCATGAGCGTGAACGTCCAGAAGATGAAACCGATGATGTTGACGCGGTAGGCGAGGTTCTCGAGGCGCTCCGCGTTCGGGAGGGTGAGCAGGAAGCGCAGACGCCCGGAGCTCTGGGTGGGCTGCACGAGCCCGAGCCGTCGCTCGCGACGCCCCTGCAGGAGCTGCACGACGCTCAACGCGAAGCCGATGGCGAAGAACGCCGTGCCGAGGCTCGCGACGAACACGTGGATGACGAGCCACGCCGACTGCAGCGCCGGCGGCAGCGGGACGACCTCGACGTAGAAGTTCGCGGTCGCGAGGCCGAGGAGCACGGTCACGAGGCCGATCACGAAGCTGCCGAGGAACCGGAGGTCCACGCGCGCGATGACCACGAGGAACACCGCGACGATGAGCAGCGTGCCCGTCATCGCGAACTCGTACATGTTCGCCCACGGGACACGACCGGCGGCGATACCGCGCGTCACGTCCGCGACGAGGTGGAGGAGGAAGGCGATGACGGTGAGCGAGACTCCGACCCGGAGGCTCGGCGACTTGCGCGAGGCCTGCTGCTCGGGCTCGTCCGAGGGACGGCGGGTCTTGCGCGGGACACCGTCGCTCGTGACGATCGGTGCGGCGGTCCGCGCCGCGGCGGAGGCGAGTGCACCGACGCGTTCCTCGGCGGCTGCCGACCGTTCCAGCTCAGCCCGCTCGGCCGCGTCGATCGCCGCGGTGACCTCGGCGCTGCGGCGCGCGAGGTCGAACGTGAAGGCGATGAACGCCAGCGCGTAGACGGCGACGGCCGACCAGAGGCAGAGGTTCGAGATTTCGACGAGGGTCACGGGGTGATTCTACCTTCGGGTTCGGACGGGACAGGCGTTGGACTGTGCGCTTCGGCGATCGCCGCGACGGCCGCTTCGAGGCCGGGGTCCTCGCCGCGGGCGAGCCCGGCGTATTCGAGGGAGACGGTGCCGTCGCTCCCGGTCACGGCCTTCACCCAGACGCGGCGTCTGGCGACGAAGAGTGAGGTGATGAGACCGGACAGGGCGAGGATGGCGAACGCGAGCACCCACAGCTGGGTCGGGTCGTGGTGGACGTCGAACGAGGCGAACCGCTTGACGGAGCCGGCGTAGTTCTCGGTCGACGGGTTGGCGGCGACGTTGTCGAAGGACACCGTGCCGAGTCCGTTCGGCAGGTCGGTGATCTGGCCGGGCGTGAGTTCGATCGACTCGACGCCGGTGTCGCCCCCCGTGAGCTGCTTCATGTCGTCGACGTCGAGCGCGTAGACCGACTTCGGAGCACCGGCGTTGATCCCGAGGTCGCCGGAGTAGACGTTGAGCGTCAGCACCGGGTAGGCGAGGTCGGGGTAGGACGAGAAGAACGGCGGCTTGGACGCGGCCTGCGTCGGGTAGAAGAACCCGATCATGCCGAGCTGCTCCGCCAGGCCGTCCGGGACCTTGACGATGCCGAGCGAGGTGAGCTGGGCGTCCTGCGGCAGGAACGGGATGGAGTCGCTGAACACGACCTTGCCCTCGGGATCGCGGACGGTGATCGTCGGCGCGTAACCGTTGCCGAGCAGGTAGACGTCGGTGCCCTCGAACCGGAGCGGATCGTTGACCTTGATCGTCGCGTCCTGCGGCTTCCCGCCGGGCGAGGTCGTCGTGACCTTCGCGCGGTAGTCGATCGCCTGCCCGTACGCGTCGAGGTTCTCGGTCTCGTAGGTGACGCCGAACTCGTCGAGCGTCAACTTGTAGGGGGCCAGCTCCGACTCGTTGAAGAAGCGGCCGGGGTTGAACGAGTCGTAGTCGAGCAGGGTGTTGACGAAGGTCTGACCCTCAACGAGCACGCGCTGACCGGAGAAGCCGAAACCGCCGCCGAAACCGACCGTCACGAGGATGCCGACGAGTGCCGAGTGGAAGACGAGGTTGCCGGTCTCGCGGAGGAAGCCGCGCTCGGCGGACACCGATGCGGACCCCTCGGCGTCGTAGCGTTCGACTCGGTAGCCCTGGCGCTTCAACTGCTTCGTCGCGTCGTCGATGAGCTCGGTGGCGGTCGCGCCGCTGTCGTCGCTGCGACGCTCGAACGCGGAGAGCCGCGACAGGCGCGCGGGCGTCCGCGGCGGGCGGGAGCGCAGGGCGAGCCAGTGGTGCTTCGTCCGCGGGATCACGCAGCCGATGAGCGAGATGAACAGCAGCAGGTAGATCGCGGAGAACCAGGCCGAGCTGTAGACGTCGAACGCCTGCACCTTGTCGAGGATGGGCGCGAGGTCCGGGTTGTCGGTGAAGTACTGGGTGACGCCGTTCGGGTCGCTCGACCGTTGCGGGACGAGCGAACCGGGCACCGCGGCGATGGCGAGGAGCAGCAGCAGGAAGAGCGCCGTGCGCATGCTCGTGAGCTGACGCCAGAAGAAGCGGAGCCAGCCGACGAAGCCGAGCTTCGGCTGGTTGATGCCGTCGGCCGGAGCCGGTGCGGCGGAATCGATGTGATCAGAGGGGCGTGACAAGGCCGCTCATCACCCCCTGCAACGAGTACATCCAAGCGGACCAGAGACCAGACACCATCAACACACCGATCACGATGAGGAGCACGCCGCCGATGATGTTGATCGTGCGGATGTGCCGTTTGAGGAACGCCAACGACCCCGTGACCCAACCGAGTCCGAGCGCGACGAGCAGGAAGGGGATGCCGAGACCGAGGCAGTAGAACAGCCCGAGGAGGGCCCCGCGCCAGGCGGAGCCGCCCGAGAGGGAGAGCGCGCTGATCGCGGTGAGGGTCGGGCCGAGGCAGGGCGTCCAGCCGATGGCGAAGACGAAGCCGAGCAGCGGCGCGCCGGCGAGGCCGGTGGCGGGTGCCCAGCTGGTGCGCACCGTGCGCTGCAGCCGCGAGAACTGGCCGATGAAGATGAGCCCCATGAGGATGACGACCGCACCGAGGACGCGGGTGATGACGCCCTCCCACTCGACGAACCAGGCGCCGATCGTCCCGACGAACGCCGCGATCGCCACGAACACGACGGTGAAGCCGAGGATGAAGAGGCTGACGCCGAGCAGCACGCGCCGGCGACCCGCACCGGAGCGCCCCTCCTCGACCGTCGTCATGCCGCCGACGTATCCGAGGTAGCCGGGGACGAGTGGCAGGACGCACGGCGAGAGGAAGGACAGCAGACCGGCCGCGATGGCGATCGGGATCGCCACGAGGAGCTGGCCGCCGTAGACGAGCTCGCCGGGGCTCACTCTGGGGCGCTCTCGGCGATCGTGTCGCGGATGAGGGTGTCGAGGATGGTGCGGTCCTGCAGTTGCCCGAGGATGCGTGCGGCGACCCGACCTTCGGCGTCGAGGACGATGGTGGTCGGCACCGCGTTCGGCGGGACACTGCCCGTGAAGGCGAGCTTCGCCTCCCCACTGTCGACGTCGAGGATGGAGGGGTAGGTGATGCCGAAGGTGCCGTTGAACGCCTTCGCGGTGTCGGCCGTATCGCGGACGTTGACGCCGATGAAGGTGGCGCCCTTGTCGGTGTAGGCCTCGTTGAGCGCCTGCAGGTCCTTCGCCTCCGCGCGGCAGGGGGCGCAGGCGGCGTACCAGAAGTTCACGACGAGGACCTGGCCCGCGTGGTCGGCGGAGGAGATCTGCTCGCCGTCCTCGCCGACGCCTGAGAAGCTGATCGACTCACCGCGGTCGTCGAGCGCGACCTCGGTCACGCTGCCGTCGCCCGCGACGTACCCCTTGCTACTGCCCTCGCGGTACTGCTCGGCGAGCGGATCGCTCCCGCACGCCGTAAGCAGGAGTGCCCCGACGGCCAGCACGGCGGCGACGGCGGACGTCCTCGATCGGCGGGCCATCAGACGGCCCCGACATCGGTCGCGCCGGACGACAGACGGGCCGCCGGATCGACGTAGCCGACCTCGAGGAAGCCCTGCTCGGTCCGCTCGAAGGTGGTGATGCTCGACAGGGCGCACCGCCGCTTCCGCGGGTCGTGACGATACGGCGCCCCGACGACGGAGCTGTGCAGCATCCAGATCGGCAGCTGGTGACTGACGATGACGACGTCGCCCGACGGCGTCGCCCGCCAGGCGTCCTCGACGGCCGCGGTCATGCGGTTGACGATCGACGCGTACGGCTCGCCCCAGCTCGGACGGGACGGGTTGCGGAGCTTGGACCAGTTGAGCGGGTTCTTCAAGGCGCGGCTCATGCGCTTGCCCTCGAACTCGTTTAACGGTTCGATCACGCGCGGCTCGGAGACAACGGCGAGCCCGAATGCGGCGGCGACCGGCGCTGCGGACTCCTGGGTGCGCTGCAGCGGGGACGCGTAGAGCGCGCCCACGGTGCGATCACGGCTCACGAGGTCGTCTGCGGCGGCCTGCGCCATGCGCTCGCCGAGCTCCGACAGTCGGAATGCGGGGAGTCGACCGTAGAGCACACGAGAAGGATTGTGCACCTCGCCGTGACGCACGAGATGGATCTGGTCGGCTACCACCCTTCAAGTGTACGTTTCCCCAAGCTGCGGATTCACCGTGACCTCCGTCCAGGTCCGAGCCACGAGCGACGGCTAAGCTGTCGGGGTGAGTGAACGCGTCGTTGTGAAGAACCTGGCCGCCCTGTCCGACGGTCCCGTCACCGTCTCCGGATGGGTCGAGACCGTCCGCGACCAGAAGAAGGTGCAGTTCGTCGTCCTCCGCGACGAGAGCGGCGCCGTCCAGCTGGTGAACCCGGCTGTCCGCGAGGTCGACCCGGAGGTCGAGGGCTCCGCCGAGCGTCTCGCCACCACCGAGGCCATCTCCGCCCTCGCGCACGGCTCCTTCATCACCGTCACCGGCGAGCTCAAGCACGACGAGCGCGTCAAGCTCGGCGGCATCGAGGTCAAGGTCGCCACGCTCGAGGTCGTCACCGCCGCCAACCCCGAGACGCCGATCGCTGCGGACTCCTCGCTCGACAAGCGGCTCGACTGGCGTTTCCTCGACCTGCGCCAGCCGAAGCAGGCCCTGATCTTCCGCATCCAGACGACGTTCGAGCACGCACTGCGTCAGTACTGGATCGACAACGACTTCATCGAGATCCACACCCCGAAGCTCATGGCGAGCGCGAGCGAGTCGCGCGCCGAGCTCTTCGAGGTCGACTACTTCGAGGGCAAGGCGTACCTCGCGCAGTCCCCGCAGTTCTTCAAGCAGATGGCGCAGTCCGCCGGCTTCGGCAAGGTGTTCGAGGTCGGACCCGCATTCCGCGCCGACCCGTCGTTCACCAGCCGACACGCGACCGAGTTCACGAGCGTCGACGCCGAGATCAGCTGGATCGAGTCCCACGAGGACGTCATGCAGCTGCACGAGGAGCTCCTCGTCGCCGGCTTCACGGCGGTCAAGGACAAGCACGGCGAGCAGATCTCCGAGCTCTTCGGCATCGAGCTCGAGGTCCCGTCGCGTCCGTTCCCGCGCATCCCGCTGGCCGAGGCCAAGCGCATCGTCGCCGAGCGCGGCTACGAGATCCCCCGCGCCGACGACGACATGGACCCCGAGGGCGAGCGTCAGATCGCGGCCTACGTCAAGGAGACCTTCGGTCACGACTTCGTCTTCCTGACCGACTACGCGTCGAGCATCCGGCCGTTCTACCACATGCGCAACGCCGAGGACGGCTCGCTCACCAACAGCTACGACCTCATCTACAACGGCGTCGAGATCTCCACGGGCGCACAGCGCGAACACCGCGTCGACGTCCTCGTCGAGCAGGCCAAGGAGAAGGGCCTGGAGCCCGAGGAGCTCGAGTTCTACCTCGATTTCTTCCGCTACGGCGTCCCGGCGCACGGCGGCTTCGGCATGGGCCTCGCCCGCGTGCTCATGCTCATGCTGCACGAGACCTCCATCCGCGAGGTCACCTACCTGTTCCGCGGCCCGACCCGCCTCGCCCCGTAACCCCGCAAGAAGGACGCCATGCAGATCGTCATCCTGTACGGGACCGAATCCGGCAACGCCGAACGCCTCGCCGGCGACATCGGCAAGGCCATCGGCTCACAGCACCAGTGGCGCGTCGCCGACCTCGGCGACGTCGACCCCGCGGAGCTGTCGACCGACGAGATCCACATCTTCATCACCTCGACGTACG
The DNA here is from genome assembly GCF_014841395.1 of Plantibacter sp. CFBP 13570. Classification (NCBI taxonomy): domain Bacteria; kingdom Bacillati; phylum Actinomycetota; class Actinomycetes; order Micrococcales; family Microbacteriaceae; genus Plantibacter; species Plantibacter sp. CFBP 13570. The sequence continues at coordinate 10,915 of NZ_JACYTW010000023.1, forward strand.
GCGACGGCCTCCTCGGTGAGACCGGCCAGATCTTCTACGAGGCGCTCGAGGAGTCCGACGTCGAGCTCGACGGGCTCCGGTACGCCATCTTCGGGCTGGGCGACAGCAGTTACGAGGACACGTACAACCAGGGCAGCTCGCTGCTCGACGCCATCCTCACCGAGCACGGCGCGACCCGGTTCGGTGAGTTCGGTCTGCACGACGACGGCGGGTTCGAGCGCAAGAAGGACGTCGCGCTCGCCTGGCTGCCCGGCGTGCTCGCCGCCGCAGAACAGTTCTGACAACCGCTCTGGTGCGTGCCCGGCCGCGACGGTAGCGTGACTCGCACCGGCCGTGCGGCGTCCTCGCACGTGAGCGAGGGGTGAGCCAGATGAACGCGACCGCCGAATCCGTGGTCCTACGCCTTCGTGCGGCGGGGTGCGTCTTCGCCGAAGACGAGGCGGCGCTGCTCCTCGCCGAGTCGGATGATCCGGATCGACTCGAACGGATGGTCGCGGCACGGGTCGCCGGCCGGCCGCTCGAACACGTCCTCGGCTGGGTCGCGTTCCGAGGCCGCCGGGTGGTCGTCGAGGACGGGGTCTTCGTGCCGAGGCGACGGACCGAGCTCCTGGTCGACGTCGCCCTCCCACGCCTCCGGAACGGTTCGGTGGTCGTCGAGCTCTGCTGCGGTGCCGCAGCCGTCGGGAGTGCGCTCCTCACCGAGGCGCCCGACCCCATCGACGTCTGGGCGTCGGACATCGACCTCGCCGCGGTGGACTGCGCACGGCGCAACGTCGAGCCGCTCGGTGGGTACGCCCTCCGCGGAGACCTGTTCGACGGGCTGCCCGGGGTGCTCGCGGGGCGCGTCGACCTCCTGCTTGCGAACGCCCCCTACGTCCCGACGGCGTCGATGGCGACGATGCCCCCGGAGGCTCGGGAGCACGAGGCCGTGATCGCGCTCGACGGCGGTGCCGACGGGCTCGACGTGCAGCGTCGGATCATCGCGCAGGCCCCGGACTGGCTCGCTCCGACCGGCGCCGTCCTGATCGAGACGAGCGAACGTCAGGCCCCCGAGACCGCAACGCTCATGCGGGCGGCGGGCCTCACGGCGTCGATCGTCCGCGACGACGAGCTCGACGGCACCGTGGCCGTCGGCGTCATGGCCTGAGTCCTGCGGGCGCCGGGCTCAGTCGAGCTGGAAGTCGACCGCGGAGCGCTCGACGACGAGCTGACGGACGATCTGCACCACGCGGACGTGCTCCGGGTGGACCTGGTACCGCTCCAGGGCTTCGAGGCTCGGGTAGTCGCCGACCAGCACGACGTCCCAGTTGCTCTCGGGGTAGGCGATGTTGCGTCCGACCTGGAGGTGCTCGATGTCGTCCGGCATGAACCCGGCGAGTGCCTCGAGTTCGGACTGCATCGTCGCGAACGCCGCGTCGCGCTCGGCGTCGTCCGTTGCTGCCAGCTTCCAACTGACGATGTGGCGGATGGTCACTGGGCCCCCAAGGGTCGATGTGGATGGGTGGACGTGTGGATCAGCCGGCGAGCAACGCGGACCGCAGGCGGTCGGGGTCGATGCGCCAGTAGTTGTGGACCCTGCCGTCGATGAGGACGACGGGGATCTCCTCCCAGTGGCGGTCGTGGAGCGCCGGATCGTCGAGGATCGAGAGCTCCTCGCGTTCGATCGTGGGGCCGTCGGACGGGAGGCCTGCGACCACCTCGTCGATCACGGCACGGGCGTCGTCGCAGAGGTGACAGCCGGGCTTGCCGATGAGCGTGACGTGCAGAGTGGACACCCCCTCAACTGTACGGGGTGCCCGAGGTCGGAGCACCTCCACGGAGCCGACACGTGTGGTGTTTCACCGAGACATCTGACACGATGCCGGAATGATGATGCCGTTGAACCCAGGGTTGAGAACCATGCGTATAGAAACCGCCGGGCTCAGACGCTCTGGCATGCGCCGGTCGAGGTCCGTTGTCATTGAGTGATGCCTACACATTCGGAAGCCGCGACCATCCTCGGCGAGCGGTTGCGGGCCGCTCGCAACGAGCGCCAGCTGACCCTCGAGGACCTGGGCGTGTTGGCCGGGATGCACTGGACGAACATCGGCAAGATCGAGCGTGGCCAGGTGCACCCCAGCGTGGAGACGCTCGTCCGCCTGAGTACCGCGCTCGACCTCGACCCCGCCCCGTTCATCACGGGCCTGAACGCCGACATGTACCCGGGCCGGGCGCACAAGCTGACGGCACGGGATCTGCTGGCCGCTCGCCGCGACCAGGAACGCTGACCCGCGCATCGACGGCCACTCCCCTCCAGCCGGTGGGGCCTGTCAGAAGGTGACCCGCCACAGGTACTGGTGACCGCCGGGACGGAACCAGGACACCTGCACGCTGGTGGCCCGGGCCAGCTCGGCGCCCATCACCTCGAACTCCAGGGCGCTCCCCGGCGTCAGGCGACACGGTTCCAGTGGAGCGAGGAGTCCGGGTCCGATCAGGCGAAGCACGACCCAGTGGACGGCTTCGTCACCGACGTTCCGGAGTCGATAGCGAGGTGCGTCGTCTCGTTCGACGACGAACGGCACCCGGTACGCGAGCTCGCGTCGGTTGCGGTGGACGGTTGGCGGGAGATCGCGGGTCATGCGAAGAACCTACGAAGGACCGCCGACGATCTCGGGGCGACGGACCGCGTGCCGCGACGCGCTGTGGATCAGTCCCGTCCGGCCTCGCCTGTGGAGGAACCTCGACACCGCTCGACCCGCGGAGACACCACGCTCTGACCGGCAAACGAGACGATCACCTCGACAACGCCAGAAAGCGCCGTACCCCAATGGGCAGGCGCTTCCGGTGGACGAAGAGTCGTCAGGCGCTCCGAACGGAGCAGCCGGCTACTTCTTGTTGCGGCGCTGGTGACGGGTCTTGCGAAGCAGCTTGCGGTGCTTCTTCTTCGCCATACGCTTGCGGCGCTTCTTGATAACAGAACCCACGGATTTACCTCACAGAATTGGGGGGCTTGGCCGCAGGGATCGCGACCGAAGAGAACAAGTCTTGTTGCCAGTCTAGCCGATTGCAGCGCGCGTCGTTCACACGCCGTACGCCTGCAGGCTGCTAGGAGCGGGAAACGCCTCAGCCGACGTCGGCGACCGGGCGCTGCCGGACGGCGTCGACGGCGGTCTCCGGCACCCGGAACGACTTCCCGAACCGGATGGCCGGGAGTTCCCCCGAATGCACCAGGCGATACACGGTCATCTTGGACACCCGCATCATCTCGGCGACTTCGGCCACGGTGAGGAAGCGGACGTCGGCAGTGTCCTGCGTCATCGAACCCCTCCTTCGCCTCTGGAAACCCGCTTGAACGGCGCCCCGAGGACCGGAACGCCGCATGGCAACTCTAGAGGTCCGACGCCCGCCCTGTACATCCCCTGTGTGAACGGTATGCGAGGCCGGGCTAGGGGCGGAGCTTCTTCGTGACCGACTGCACCGCGTGGGTCACGTCCGCCGCGACCTTGCCGACCGATCCCGCGACCGCCTTGGCCTGGTCCGGCAGCGACAGCGCCGCGAAATCGACACCGTCGTCCTGGTAGTCGACGCTGAGGAATGGGATGAGCCAGTCCTCCACGTCCTCGAGCGGCGCCGAGTCCAGGCTGTAGTAGCGGTGCTGGCCCTCCTCGCGCACCTCGACGAGCTCTGCTTCGCGCAGGACCTTGAGGTGTTTCGACACCGTGGGTTGGCTGAGGCCGAGCTGCGCGACGATCTCGGAGACACTCGTCCCGGTGCCACCGTGCCGTTCGAGCAGCAGTGCGAGGATGTCCCGCCTGGTGGTGTCAGCGATCACGTCGAAAATGTCGGCCATGGTCCAACGATAGTGATGGAGCGCACGGAGTACCATTGCCTCCGGCGCAGTCCTGAGGTGTTGAGGGGTCAGATGAGCGGCAATGCCATGGGGCGTCGTCCCGAGATCATCGTGCGCCACGGCCTCGCGAGGGTCAGGGAGGCCGTCAGCGACTTCGCCGCGAAGTCGACCTCCCGGTTCGCCATCCTCGTGTTCAGCTTCCTGATCTTCGTCTTCACGATGCTGTTCTCGCTCCCCATCGCGAGCGCCGACCGCCAGGTGACCCCGATCGCCGACGCGCTCTTCACCGCCGTCTCCGTCATCTGCGTCACCGGGCTCTCGACCGTCGACATGGCCACGCACTGGTCCCTCTTCGGTCACGTGCTCGTCTTCATCGGCGTCCAGATCGGCGCGCTCGGCGTCCTGACCCTGGCCTCGATCCTCGGGTTCGTGATCGCCCGACGACTCGGACTCCGCCAGAAGCTCATGGCGGCGAGCGACACGAACCCCCTGCGGTCGCACCACGGCCCCGTCGCCGAGGGTCAGGCGGTCCGGCTCGGGGAGATCGGCAACCTGCTCGTCACCGTCGCCGTCAGCGCCCTCGTGATCGAGGCGGCTCTGGCCGTCCTGCTCTTCCCGCGCATGCTGCTCGACGGCATCAACCCCTGGGACGCCGCCTGGAACAGCGTCTACTACGCGGCCATGGCCTTCACCAACACCGGCTTCACGCCGAACGCCGAGGGGCTCGCGGCCTTCGAGAACGACTACTGGTTCCTCAGCATCCTCATGCTCGGGGTCTTCCTCGGCAGTATCGGCTTCCCGGTCATCTACGCACTGAGCCGGAACTTCCGTCGGCCGAGCCGTTGGTCACTGCACGTCAAGCTCACGCTCGTCACGACGATCATCCTGTTCTTCGCCGGGGCGCTCGCCTTCATCCTGCTCGAGTTCAACAACCCCGAGACCTGGAACAAGTGGAACCTCTGGGACACGATCTTCCAGGGGTTCTTCCTGTCCGCCATGACGAGGTCGGGCGGCTTCTCCACCGTGGACATCGGCGACCTCAACGGCTCGACCCTGCTCGTCGCCGACATGCTCATGTTCATCGGCGGCGGCTCCGCCTCGACCGCCGGCGGGATCAAGGTCACGACGCTCGCCGTCCTGTTCCTGGCGGCGTTCGCGGAGGCCCGGGGCCGCGAGGGCGTGGAGGTCTTCCGCCGGCGCATCCCGCAGGACGTGCTCCGCGTCGCGGTGAGCGTCGTCCTCTGGGGTGCGACGATCGTCGCCCTGTCGACGATCGTCATCCTGCAGATGACCAAGGCTCCGCTCGACCACGTGCTGTTCGACGTCATCTCCGCCTTCGCGACCGTCGGGCTGAGCACCGGCCTCGTCGCGGACCTACCCGACGCCGGGGTGTACGTCCTCGCCGTCACCATGTTCCTGGGCCGCGTTGGTACAGTGACACTCGCTGCAGCCGTGGCCGCGAGTCAGAGCGGCCAGCTGTTCAAACGACCCGAAGAGAGGCCCATCGTTGGTTGACCGCATCAAGCACGACGCCCCGGTCCTCGTCATCGGACTCGGTCGGTTCGGTGCGGCCTGCGCCGGGGAGCTCGACCGCCTCGATCGCGAGGTGCTGGCGATCGACGACAACTCCGACCTCGTGCAGAAGTGGTCCGACCGGGTCACCCACACCGTGCAGGCCGACGCGAAGAACATCGAGGCACTCCGGCAGATCGGCGCGCAGGACTTCTCGGTCGCGGTCGTCGCGGTCGGCTCCTCGATCGAGGCGAGCGTGCTCATCACCGCCAACCTCGTCGACCTCAAGATCCCGCAGATCTGGGCCAAGGCCGTCTCGCAGTCGCACGGCAAGATCCTCGCCCGGGTGGGGGCGAGCCACGTCATCTACCCCGAGCGCGAGGCCGGCGAACGCGTCGCCCACCTCGTGTCGGGCCGCATGCTCGACTTCATCCAGTTCGACGACGACTTCGCGCTCGTCAAGATGTACCCGCCGAAGCCCATCCGCGGGCTGAACCTGACGGAGTCGGGCGTCCGGACGAAGTACCGGATCACGGTCGTCGGGGTGAAGTCGCCAGGGAAGCCCTTCACCTACGCGACCGCCGACACCGTCGTGTCGAACCACGACCTCATCATCGTCTCCGGCACGTCGGCCGACATCGAACGCTTCGCGTCGCTCGAGGGCTGAATCCTCCTCAGCCGAGGCTGCGCGCGTAGCAGCGCGACCGCGGCTCGTCGACGTACGGCCCGAACGCCTCGATCGGTTGGTACCCCTCGCGCTCGTAGAAGCGCATCGCGTCCGGCTGCTCCGTGCCGGTCTCGAGGAGGAGCTCTGCGAGACCGAGCGACCGCGCTTCGTCCTCCAGTGCCCGCAGGAGCGCGGTGGCGACGCCGGTCCCCCGGGCCTGCTGTACGACGAACATGCGTTTGACCTCAGCCCGGTCCGCGCCGAGCATCCGCAGGCCGCCGCAGCCGAGCGGGGTGTCGTCGACGTCGCTGGCGAGCAGGAAGAGCGTGATGTCGGCTGCGGTCGGCGGTGTCCCGGGTTCGTGATCGTCGCTTCCGTACCGCGCATCGAGTTCGCGGCGTTGGGCGGCCCGCAGCGCGGTTCCCGCCTCGTCGTCCCAGGCCACCCGGCTGATCCTGATCGTCATGCGTGTCCTCCAGTCATTCCGTAACAAGCATTACGGTAACATCGGTTCCGAGGTGACCACGACATGGCAAGAACCAAGGACCCAGCGGCCCAGGCGCGGATCTCGCACGCGGTCTGGGAGGTCCTGGGCGAGCACGGCCCGCACGGGTTGACCCTCCGCGCGGTCGCGGAGCGGGCCGGGTGCACGACGGGCCTCGTCCTGCATCGCTTCCCCGACAAGCGCGCGCTCCTGCTGCACGCTCGCGACCTGCTCCACGAACGGACGGCGGAGCGGACCGAGGCGCTCGAAGCCGCAGCCGAGACCCCGCGCGACGCTCTGCGCGCCGTCCTCCGGCAGGCCCTGTCCCTCACCGACGAGACGCGCCAGGAGGCCCGGGTCTGGCTCGGCTACCTCGCGGCGGCGCTCGACGACGAGGTGCTGGCCGAACGGCACCGTGCGGGTCATGGCGTGTTCGTCGCGCGCACCCGCCGCCTCGTGGCCGAGATCCGCCCCGAGCTCACCGAGGCCGAGGTCGCCGCGACGGCCACCGTCGTCGTCGGATTCATCGAGGGCGTCAGCACCCTGAGCACGGCCGACGACGACCACTACGACGCAGCGGCCCAGCTCGCCGCGCTGGACCGACTGCTGCTCGTCCTCGGGCTCGACGAGACGAGCGACGCGTGATCGTCGTGGAACGGTGGGCGGATGCTCCGGCTCATCGTCGCGAGCGATTCGCCGAGCTCCTCGAGGAGTACCACCGCCGGACCGAGCATGAGAAACTCCTCGGCCGAGCGCCGAGTCTGGACGAGCCCACTCCGACGATCGCCCTCCCCGACCGCTACCGGGCCGAGATCACCGACCCAAGTACCGCCTTCGCCTCCGAGGAGATCCTCCTGGCCGTCGAGGACGACCAGGTGCTCGGCTGCGTCGTCCTGACGGACGGCCCGTCGCCGGAGCTCAAGCGACTCTGGGTCGACCCCGACGCTCGTCGCCGGGGCGTGGCCGCAACCCTGCTCGAGGCCGCGACGACCGTCTCGCGACTGCGGGGTGACGACACCGTGCGTCTCTCCGTGTGGCATTGGCGATCCGCCGCGATCGCGCTCTACCGGCGGTCCGGCTTCGTGGCGGTGGCTTCCTGGGACGACAGACCCGGCCTCGACTGCTTCGCGCGGTCCTTCGACTGATCGGGTCGCCGTCGGGTCAGGACGCCGACAGCTCCTCGGCGCGTGCGATGGCGGCTGCCGCGGCGCGGTCGAACGTCTCGCTGAAGCCCGCCTCGGCGAGCACGGCGAGCGCCTGCTCCGTCGTCCCCTTCGGGCTCGTGACGTTGATCCGCAGCTGCTCGGCGCTCTCCCCCGTCGTCGCGAGGAGTTCCGTCGCGCCGCGGAAGGTGCCGTTGACCATGACCGACGCCTGCTCGGGGGTGAATCCGAGGCCGATCGCCGTACGGGTCAGTTCCTCGATGAGGTAGTAGACGTACGCCGGACCGGAACCGGAGATGGCGCTGAGGGCGTCGATCTTCGACTCGGGGATGACGACCACCTGACCGACGGTCTCGAAGAGCGCGGTGACGACGGCGAGGTCGTCCTCGCTCGACCGGGTACCCGGCGCGAGCCCGGTGACGCCGAGCCCGACGTAGGACGGGGTGTTCGGCATGGAGCGGAGGACCGATACCGACTCCGGCAGGGCGGCCTCGAAGGCCGCACCGCGGATGCCGGCGGCGAGGCTCACGACGATCGTGCCCGGCTGCAGCGCGTCGGCGATCTCGGCGAGGAGGTCGGCGACCAGGTAGGGCTTCACGCCGATGAGGACGATCTTCGCCGCGGCTGCCGCCCGACGGTTGCCGTCGGCGTCCTGCTCGAGGGCGATCGAGGTGACGCCGGGCAGCTCGGCGAGAGCCTCCGCCTTGGCGATGGTCCGGTTCGTCACCGTGATGCCACCGTCGACCTCGACACCCGGCTGGACGAGACCGCGGAGGACGGCCCCTCCCATCGAACCGGCTCCGAGGATGGCGATGCTGGGCAGGCTGATCGTTTCACTCACCCTGCGAGTCTAGGCACCTGCATGCTCGGCGGCAGGTACGCGGCCGGGTCAATCGGCGAGGCAGGCGCCCGACGGGACCGCGGACTGCAGTGATCCGGCGAGCGCGACGACGGGCAGGACCTCGTCCATCGCGAGCGCGTAGCCGACCGGCGCGGAGTTCGCGTCGCGGGCGAAGATCACGCCGGCCACCTCACCGGACTCGGTGAGGAGCGGGCCACCGGAGTTGCCCGGCTGCACCGTCCCGGACAGCGTCACGACCTGACGGCTCGTCGGGTTGTTCCCGCTGATGTCGGCGACGAGGCTCGGCCCCACCACGATGACCTGCGCGCCACCGGCCGTGTACGGGCCGCCGAACGGATACCCGGCGACGACGGCGTTCGATCCGGGAGCCGGGTTCGGTGCGAGCGGCAGCGATCGGGCGCCGAGGTCGTCGACGCGAATGACGGCGAGGTCGTCGACCGGGTCGAAGTAGACGATCCGTCCTTCCCTGGGCATGGCCCCCGGGACCTCGACGACCGGGTTCGTCACGCCGGCGAGGACGTGCGCGTTCGTCATGACCAGGTCGTCCGCGAAGACGAAGCCGCTTCCGGTGAGGCTCCGCGAGCAGGACTCGGCCGTGCCGCTGATGCGCACCACGGACGCGGAGGCCGTCTGTAGCGCCGGCGTCGAGGTGTCGAGCTGCGGGGCGGCGGGGACCTCCGCGGTTCCACCGAAGGCCTCGATGACGCGTTGGGCCCCACCGTCGACCACCGTGGAGCGAAGCTGCGCGAGCGTGCTCTTCACCTGCACGGGCGTGACGCGGTCGATCGTGCCGATCACCGCGGACGACCCGACCGCCTGGGCGAGCAGCGGGATGCCGAGGGATCCGACACCGAGTGCCGCGGTCACGAGGACGAGCGCGGTGACGACGAGGTTGAGGGCGGCGCCGAGCAGCCGTTCCAGACCGCGCAACGGGGTCTTGCGCACGACGGAGCCGATGGCCCCGCCGATGAACGCGCCGATCGTGTAGCCGACGGCGAGGACGACCACCGCCGCCGCGACCGCCGCCCAGCCACGCCACGCCGCGTCCGGCACCCACGAGGCGACGAGCGGGATCGCGAAGAAGGCGCCGACCCCACCGGCCGCCAGCCCGACGAGCCCGCCGAGGCTCCCGAGGAGCCCCGCACGCCACCCGCGGATCAGGAAGCCGATCAGGACGACGACGAGGATGATGTCGAGGATCACGCCGGGTTGCATCCTGCGATCCTGCCATCACCCGCCGACAACGGGCTCCGGAAGTGCTGGGAGCAGCCGCATCCGGTCACTGAGCCTGTCGAAGTGCAGGGAGCTTCGAAGCCGTGACAACCCTCAGAGGGCTCCGACGCCGCCCACGCCCCGGAAGAAGTCGGTGAGGAGCGTCGAGCAGCGCTCGGCCTCCACGCCCGCGTAGACCTCGACACGGTGCTGCAGTCGCCGGTCGCGCAGGACGTCGTAGACGGAACCGACCGCACCGGCCTTCTCGTCCCAGGCCCCGAAGACGACCCGCGGGATCCGGGCGGCGAGGATCGCGCCGGCGCACATGACGCAGGGTTCGAGCGTGACCACGAGCGTCAGCTCCGTGAGGTGCCAGTCGGCCAGCGCGGCCGCGCCGGCGCGGATGGCGACCACCTCGGCGTGGGCGGTCGGATCGGTGTGCAGCTCGCGCTCGTTGCGCCCGACGGAGACGACCGTACCGTCCGGGGCGACGAGCACCGCGCCCACCGGGACGTCGTCGCTGGCCAGGGCAGCCTCGGCCTCGGCGATGGCAAGGTTCATCCACGCGGCGAACTCGGCCGGTGCGTGCATCCGTCATCTCCCCGAAATCCTGGTCGCCGCGCGAGCGACTAGATTGATCGTATGCGAGTGCACGTAGCCGACCACCCCCTCATCACCCACAAGCTCACGGTGCTCCGCGACAAGACGACACCGTCACCGGTGTTCCGTGCCCTCACCGAGGAGCTCGTCACGCTGCTCGCCTACGAGGCGACGCGCGGTGTCACGGTCGAGGAGATCACCATCCAGACGCCGGTGACCGAGACGGTCGGCGTCAAGATCAGCGAGCCGCGTCCGCTCGTGGTCCCGATCCTGCGGGCCGGCCTCGGCATGCTCGAGGGCATGGTGAAGCTGCTCCCCACCGCCGAGGTCGGCTTCCTCGGCATGGTGCGCAACGAGGAGACCCTCGAACCCACCACGTACGCGGAGCGTCTCCCCGACGACCTGTCCGACCGCCAGTGCTTCGTGCTCGACCCGATGCTCGCGACCGGTGGCTCGCTCGCGGCGGCCATCGACTTCCTCTTCAAGCGTGGCGCGATGCACGTCACCGCCATCTGCCTGCTCGCCGCCCCCGAGGGTCTCGAACGCCTCGAGGCCGAGACGGCCGGCAAGGACGTCACCATCGTCCTGGGCGCCCTCGACGAGAAGCTCGACGAGAACGGGTACATCGTCCCCGGGCTCGGCGACGCCGGCGACCGCCTCTACGGCGTCGTCTGACCCCGGCTCCCGCCGACATGAGGCGGATCGTCGTCCATCCCCGCGATGGACGACGATCCGCCTCATCTCAGTTGTGCCGCCAGCTGACAATCCCCGAGTAACAGAACGTCATCTTCCGCTCGCACTTGACAGGATCCGGGGGATTCCTGTTGTATTGCGGACTATGACGACCAACGCGCCCACCCCGACCTCCTTCGAGGCCCCTGGGAACGCCGGCATGATGATGCCCGGCCGCGCTGTCATGTGCTGTCGAATGTGTCGCTGATCCGACTCCTCCAGCACCGGTAGCGATCCACACGGATCCGCTCCACTGCCCCCAGCACCTCCGAGTCCGCCGCTCCCCCACCAGGTGAGCCGACTCCCGGACGTACCCCGTCCGTACCCGGCCGACGCGCCACTTCCCGGATCGCGGGACCGCAACTGCCCACCGGCAGGCGGGATCACCCCGAGCGCACCGCGCACGATCCGTCGTAGCATCATCACTCCCGAGGACCTCGCACTCATGTCTCTTGCAGCCGTTCAGACCACCCGCCCCACCCGCCAGCTCACCGCCGTCGAGGATGCGCCTCGGGCCGCGACCCCGCACGTCCGCGCCGTTCCAGCCGGCCCTGAAGCCCGAGGCTTCGTCCTCTACGTCGGTCTCGACGAGGCGAAGGCGGCGGCGGCCGGCACGAGCCTCGGTGAGATCGTCGAGGCCATCAAGGCCCTGACGGCCCAGTTCGCTCCGGAGGCCGAGACGCACGCGGCCGTCGCCCTTGCCCCTCGCGGTGCCGGCGGACGCGACCTCGACGTCGTCCGGCTCGCCCTCCAGGACCCCTCGGCACTCGCGGCCCACCGCGACGAGGTCGACGAGGAGGAGCAGGACCGCGCGCACGCCGGTGTCGTCGTCGACATCTCCCGGAAGCGCCTCGTCCTCGACAACGAAGCTGCGCCGCTCACGTACAAGGAGTTCGAGCTCCTCCAGTACCTCGTCCTCCGCGAAGGACGCACGATCGAGCGCGCGGAGCTCATCTCATCGCTGTGGCGTGCCGGCGACGACGAAGAGGTCCCGAACGAGCGGACCATCGACGTCCACGTGCGTCGGCTGCGCGCCAAGCTCGGCCGCTACGAGGACATCGTCCGCACCGTGCGCGGTGTCGGCTACCGCTTCGACCGCCACGCGGACGTCTCCATCCGCTACGCCAGCACCCCGTCGCCCGACCTGTTCTAAGCCGGTTCGGCGGCCCCACCGACGAGACGACGGGCCCGGTGAGCGAGTGTTCCACTCGCCGGGCCCGTCGGACGTCCTGCGTCAGATGACGCGCGGCTTCTTCGGCTTCTCGCCCGGTGCCGGGACCGGGCGCATCGCGAGCTTCCACACGCCGAAGACGGCGATCGCACCGGCGACGACGAAGAGCACGAGCGCGAACCAGGGCGCACTGGCCGCCTCACCGAGCACGACGATGCCGATGCCGACGGCGACGAGTGGGTCGACGACGGTGAGGCCCGCGACCACCAGGTCCGGCTGTCCGCTCTGGTGGGCCTTCTGGACGAAGAACCCACCCACCCCGGCGGCGACGAGCAATGCGATGATGCCGACGACGGTGAGACCCTCGAAGTTCTGCGTGATGACCCGGTTGATGACGACCTTCGCGAGGGTCACGACGAAGCCGTACAGGACGCCTGCCGCGACCACGTAGAACACCGTGTGCAGCTTTCGGCGCCACAGGGCATAGGCACCCGCGAGGGCGAGGGTCACGACCGCGAGCATGATGAGGATGATGATGAGCTGCGGCTGACGGATCGGCTCCTCCACCGCGTAGAGCGCGGCGACGATCACGAAGAGGCCGATACCGGCGACGCACAGCACCATCGCGCGGGTCTGCTCCTTGGTGATCTTGACCCGGGTGACCCTGGCGTTCAACAGTGCCGTGATCACGAGGGCGATCGCCCCGAGCGGCTGCACGACGATGAGCGGCGCGAAGGCCAGCGCGACGAGCTGGAAGACGATGGCCAGGCCGAGCAGCAGGGTGCCGATGAGCCAGGACGGGCGACCGAGCAGCTGCGGGAGCTGCTTCAACCCGAACGCCGACGAGGCAGCCTCGACCTTCCCGACGCCCCGGGACTGGAGCTGGGTCCCCACCGCCAGGAAGAAGGCGCCGACGAGGGCGATCGGGATGCCGATCGCCTGGTACGGCGTGACGCTGATCGTGGGGATGTCGAGGTCGACCGCGGCCCGAGCGGACTGCGCGACGACGCCCGCGGTACCCGACAGCAGCAGGGCGCCGGCCGCGAGGACCGGGAACGACGTCGCCGCCATCACTTCGCCGCCGCGCTCGTGCCGACGGCCGCCGTCTCGGCGTCACCGAGTTTGTTCTCCGGCACCACCTTGGAGTCCTGGCTCGGGAAGACGACCTTCTGCACGATGATGATGATCGACGCGGCGACCGGGATCGCGACGAGGGCGCCGAGGATGCCGCCGAGGGCACCGCCACCGAAGGCCGCGATGACGACGAGGGCGCCGGGGACGGCGACCGCCTTGTTCATGATGCGCGGGCTCAGGACGTACGCCTCGATCTGCATGTAGATCAGGTAGTAGATGATCGCGATGAGCGCGGTGACCGGGGAGACGAAGAGGCAGAGCGCGCTGTTCACGATCGAGGCGCTCAGCGTGCCGACGAGCGGGATCATCGAGCCGATGAACGCCAGCAGGGCGAGCAGCGGCGGGAAGGGCGCTCCGATGATGCTGAGGAAGATGAAGCTCAGCACACCGTTGACGAGCGCGAGCCCGACCTGCCCGACGACGTAGCGTCCGACGGCCTGGGTGATCTCCTCGAGCACCTGCGCGAAGCCCTCACGGCGGTAGGCGGGGAGGAAGCGGTACGTGACGGCCTTCATCGAGCGCAGCGACGCGAGGAAGTACAGGGTCAGGATCAGGACGATGATCGAGCCGGTGATGCCCGATGCGACGCCCGCACCGACCGCGACGATGCCGCCACCGATGTTCAGGAGGTTGTTGGGGTCCTTGAGGAAGGAGAACGCGTCGTTGAGCGCCGAGTCGATGTCGAGGGTGTTCCCGATCGTGTTCTGGACCCACGCGACGAAGTCGCTGTTGAGGAACTGCTGCGAGATCCGGGGGTAGTCGCTCACGAAGTTCGAGATCTGCGTCACGAGCAGGGGCACGATGGCGAAGATGATGCCGACGAACGCGCCGATCACGGCGAGGAAGACGACGGCGATGGCGAGGCCACGCGGCAGCTTCTGCTCGAGCCAGGAGACGAGCGGGTCCAGGCCGAGCGCGATGAACAGTGCGACGCCGACGTAGATGAGCGTGGTGCTCAGCTGCGTGACGATGCTGCCGATCACGAGCGCGACGAGCACGCCGATACCGCCGACGAGGCCGATGCGGAACGCGTTGATACGCACGCTCGGAGCCGAAGGCTGGAGGGCCGCGACCACGGCGGCCGACGGCGGTGAGGAGGCTGCGGCCTTCGCGGCGCGCTCCTGCTTGGCCTCCTGGTGCTTGGCGCGCCTGGCCTCGCGCTCCTCCGGGGTGGAGGAGAACCCGGGCAACCGGAGTTTGGGGGTCTTCATCGTGCGGTCTCCTCGGTGGTGTTGCGATCGTGGTGCTGGGGGCGTTCACATGGATCGCCGCTCTGTGCCTACAGTAGTGAGACGGAGCCCGGCTCGCAGATGTCACGGTCGGGTGTGACGAAACCGCCGGAAGTTGTCTCGGCCGGCACAGAGAGGTGGCAGGCGGTGGGTGTCGATCCAGTACGCAGGTCGGGCGGCCTCCTCGAGCAGGCGACCGACCGGACCCTCGTCGAACGGTGCGTCGACGGCGACACCCGCGCGTTCCAGGTGCTCATCACGCGCTACGGCCGGATGATGAAGGCGTATGCCGTGCGACTCACGCGCTCCTCGGCGGACGGCGACGACGTCGTCCAGGAGGCGCTCATCTCCGCCTGGAAGCGGATCGACACGCTCGAGGACGGCGCGATGGTGAAGAGCTGGCTGATGCGCATCGTCAGCCGCCGGGCGATCGACCTGATGCGGCAGCGGAAGGACACCGAGTCGACCGACGACGCCATCATCGAGGCCCCGGAGCGCGACGGACCAGAACGGCGAGCCGAGGCGTCGTCGCAGCTGGGAGCACTGTCAGCAGCGCTCGACAGACTGCCGCACGGACAGCACCAGGCTTGGGTGCTCCGCGAGATCGGCGGATACTCGTACGAGGAGATCGCCGAACAGCTGGGGCAGAGCGTCGCCAGCGTCCGAGGGAGTCTCGCACGGGCTCGAGCGACACTGGTCAAGGACATGGAGGGGTGGCGATGAACACCGAAATTCCGGGCTCCGGACCGGGCGGACCGGGCGGTTGCGCGCACGGCATCGACGCCCTCACGGACTACCTCGAACGCGACATGCTGCCGGCCGACCCGTCGATCGACGAGTCGCCCGAATGCCAGCGGATCCTCCGGTCCCTGCGACGGGTCCGCTCGCTCGCCACGCCATTGCGGGAGGCGGACGAAGCGGCGGTCACCGCACTCGACCAGGACTGGATCCGCGGGATCATGGAGAACATCGGCCGTGAGGCGAAGGCCGGACGCGACATCCCGTTCGCCGCGTCCGACGACGACACGGCGCTCGTCATCACGGAGGGCACGGTCCGCGGGCTGGTCCGCGGTGCCGGCGACCGCACGCCCGGCGTGCTCGTCGGTCGCTGCGTGCTCGAGGGCGACGTCACCGTGGTCGGCGAACCGATCATGCTCCACGTCACGGTGAGCATCGGTTGGGGCAAGTCGGTCGCCGACACGGTCTCGTTGTTCCGCGAGGAGGTCGCCGCAAGCCTCCAGCAGCACACGGACCTCGTCGTGGCAGGTCTCGACATCGTCGTCGACGACCTGCACTTCGAGGCCGACGAGATCGGAGAGGTGGGGGACGATGCATGACCTGACGGAGACGGACGACGACCTCGGAGCGCTCGCGAGCTCGCTCGACGACGTGATCCTGGCGATACCGGGCGTCGACGGGTTGACCGCCGTCGAGCCCACACTGCTCCGGGCCGCGAAGGAGGGCGTCGGTGCGCTGCTCGGCTCGCCCGATCAGCAGGCACGGGTGAGCGTCAAGCGCGTCCGAGACGTCCTGACCGTCCACGCCAACATCTCCGTGGCAGCGGAGGCGGCCTCCCCTGCCGTCGCGCAGGCGGTCCACCGCGCCATCGCGGAGCGGCTCCCCTCGTCCGCCGGCGAGGGCGCTCCGTCCATCACCGTCCGCGTGATCGACGTCGTCCCGAGCGGCTCCCAGGACTGACACGAGCGCGCACGGTCCCGATCCGGGATCGTGCGCGCTCGATGTGCGGTGGCTCCTCGACTCAGCCGCTCGACTCCTCGGCGTCACTGCGGGCGCGACGCGCATGCACGACGAAGAGTGCCGCCCCGCCGATCACGAGCAGGAGCATCGCGGCGATCATCGCCTGATCGAGCCAGAGCACGCCGGTCGTGGCCAGCGGACCCTGCGTACCGGACAGACGTTCCGGGGTCGCCTGCGGCGTCCCGGACGGCGTCGGCGTCGGCTCCGAGGGGACGGACGGGTCCGTCGGTTCCTCGGGATCGGTCACCGGCGGGCTCACGGGCAGCTCCACCTCGACGATGCCGCCGTTCCAGGTGAGGTCGACCGCGTCCGCGCCGGTCGGCGACGGGTCGACCACGACGATGTCCTCCATGGTGGACGACTGCGGATCGAGCGCCGAGTTGACGAGGCCGTCGTCACCGACGCGGAAGCCGGTGATCTCCGCGCCCTCAGGCAGGTCGACACTGATGGTGTACGCACCCGACACGAGCCCGCTGAAGCGGTATCGGCCGTCGGCGTCCGTCTCGGTCTCCTCGGAGACGGTGGCACCGTGCTTGTCGACGCCGTCCAGCCGGAGTGGCACACCGGCCACGCCGTCGCCGGGCTGTCCGTCGGCACCGTCGTCGTCGAGTCCGTCACCGTCACGGTCCCACCAGAGGCGCTCGCCGATCGACGTGGAGACGACGGTCGTCGCCACGAGCGGCGACCGGGCTCCGAGGGTCTGCGACGCCGAGCGCACCGTGGCGTCGTTCCGGTACTCCGCACCGGACACCGCGCCGTCCGTCGTGAGCTCGACGGCGATCTCGTGACGTTCGAGGGCGTCGAGTTCGGCGACCTCCACGCGGAACGCGGTGACGTCGGCGAGCGATTCGGGACACGCCTCCGCACCGAAGTCGTCGGAGGTGCACCAGTCGAACCCGTCCGGAAGCTCCCGGGAGGTGTCCGTGCCGTCGATGGCGGACGCGGCCTGCACTGCGGCCGGGTCGGCGGCGGTGTAGAGCACCCGGTCGCCGTCGGCGGCCTCGATCTCGTCGGCCAGGACGCCGGCCGCGGATGATCCACGGTTGTCGCCGACGAACGGGAGCACGTCCACCAGGGCGACGTCCTGCTGAGCACCGGTGGCGTTCATGTTGGCGTAGGCGAGGCGGTAGTCGATCCGGTCGCCGGACTCGATGACGCGCTGTTCGACGCTCTTCTGCACGCGGAGCCCACCGGGCGCACGGAGCGACACGGTCTGGCGCCCGTGGTGCGCGTCCTGCGTCGTGGCGTCCTCGGGGACCTCCTCGAGCGAACCCGGGTCGTCCGGGCTCGCGACGACCACCTGATTGACCAGGTCGCCGATGAGCGTCGCATCCGACGTCGCCCAGTACCGGATGACGGGCTCGGCGCCGCGCTCGACCTGCCCGAGCCTCCAGGTGAGGAGGGTGGTGCCGTCCTCGGCGAGGTCGACCGAGTCGGGCACGTGTGACACCTCCGTCGGGTCGTAGACGAGCCCGGCGGGCAATCGGTCGACGACGACGACGTCGCGTGCGGCGTTCCCCTGGCCGGGCACACTCGTGATCTGCGGCGTGACCTCGAAGCGGACGCGGTCACCCGCGAGCAGTTGGGCCGGCGAACCGGGTTCCACGGCCGGTTCGATCGCCCGCTTCCCGATGCCGATCACGGCGTTGGCGGCGATGAGCCGGTCGCCGCGAGGGTAGTTCGCGTTGTCGTCCTTCGCTGCGTCGTACTTGTTGTGGAACCAGCCGTCCTTCGCGTACCACGTGCTGTAGTCGACGTCGTCGGGGTATTGCTCCGGGCTGTACAGCGAGTAGCTCTCAGCGAGGAAGGTGCCGGCGGGGACACCGTCGTTCATCACGAGTGTGAGCGATGCCATGAGCGAGGCACCGATCGGGATGACGCCGGACGCGCTGCGATAGCGGATCTTGGTGATGTCCTCCACCGCGATCGACGAGGGGTCGGTGGTCCAGTCGTCGTCGGCGTCACCGCACGTGGTGTCGGTCATTTGACGCCACCTGGTGGCGTCGTCAGCGGCCACGTCCACGGTCGATCGTGTGCCGTACTCGATGATCAGCGGCGTCGAGGCGTGCCCTCGAGCGGGAACGCCGTCGGGTCCGACGGCTGCATGCTGCGTCTTCGTGTCGAAGGCCTGGCAGAACACCTGTCCGGTGAACTCCGTGCCGCCTCGGTTGTTGAACATCGAGAGGGCACGGTACTGCTGTCCGGGTACGACGACGCCGTCGCCCGTGCCCGGCAGGAACTGCCCGGGGACCGGGATGAGCGCATTGGTGTCGTCGATGTAGCGAGTGCCATGGCCTCCGTCGGGACGGCGGAGGAGACTCGCGCTCGTCCGGTTGTCGTCGAGCGGCTCGTCCGCGTTTGCGATCTGCTGTCCATCGGCGTCTCGGCCCGTCGCCAGGAGGTCGCGGACCAGGAGGCGGGTGGTGATCGAGCCGTTCGCGGGCACATCGTCTCGAGGCACGAACACGCCGAAGCGGCCGAGCGCGAGGTAGCCGCGGAGCGGGATGGCTGCGCCGTTCGCGGTCTTGGTGGGGATGTGGTCGGCGCTGAGGTCCGCGCCGGAGATGGTCACGTGGATCCGACGCGGGTCGTCCGGGTCGACGCGACACGTCCAGGCGCCGGAGTCGGTCACGGCGTTCTCGCCGCCGCCTCTGGCGCCCGGGAAGACGCGCGCTTCACCGGCGCCCGCCGCACAAGCCGTCTGGTTCGAGAGTCTGGCGTTCGGGCTGACATCATCGAGGTCGATCACGAAGGTGACGTCATCGACCACGTTCGACTGCCCGCGTGCACCGAGTCCACCCGCGGCGTTGTACCCGGCGAGGTCGAGGTAGGCGTCATAGTGGATGCGGAACCCGGGCACATCGTCCTGGGTCACGGCGCTGACGATCGTTGCCGTCCGCACCCCGAGGTTCACCCGCGGGCCGCTGCTCGCGGTCGTCGCGGGGACCTCGGTCGCGTCCTCGGCGAGGGCGCCTGAGGCCACGTCGTTCGCGGCCGCGCTGAGTGCTCCCGCCGGGGAGGTGAGCACGGAACCGTTCGGCATGCTCTCTGCCGTCGCGACGAGGTCGTAGGTGGTGACGGAGTTCGGCAGGACGCCGCGGATGACGCACTCGAGGGCGCTTCGGTCGTCGCTGACGGTCGACCCGGCGCCGCAGTAAGCGGGGAGCCCGCTGACGACCGGCCAGCGCAGGCCGTCGGGGAGGGTCTGTCGAACGGTCACGAGGTCGCCGGCTGCGGCTCCGTCGAGCTGGATCTCGACGCGGTAGGTGACCGTGTCGTGCGTGCGGACGACGTCGTTCGTCGCGCTGCTGTCGTGGCCGGGCGCGTCGTCCGCGTCGAACGGGGCGGTGCCGGTGGCGACGCCCGCGAGCACGATCTGCAGCGCGAGATCGGCGTTCGGGATCACGGCGTCGGGGGTGGCGGCGGGTTCGGTCGGCGGGGTCGACGGGATCGTCGGCGGGGTGTCGTCGGGGTCGCTGCCCGAGGATGGCTCGTCGGTGTCGACCGGGCCGTTGTCGGTGGGCTCTTCGACGGGCGCGGGGTCCGTCGGTGCCGTTGCAGGGATGCCGGCCGCTGTCGCGGGGGAAGCGACCGTGCCGGTCAGCAGCGCGGCGAGCGCGACGATGGCGCCCGCGTGGGCGGTGACGATCCGGCGTCGGGGCCGGTGCGGTGTGGACATGGGGTCTCGTCTCGGTAACGTGTGGTCGGGTGGTATTTCAGAGCGTAACATAATAAACACACGTGGGGAAGTGGGACATCGGCACCCGTGCACTCGCGCTCCGCCGGGGTAGCGCACTCGGACAACTCCCAGCAAAAATAACGTTCTGATAACTACCGCTCGTTACCGATCCGTTATATGGTTTTGGAACGTTAGTTGTTTTGCTGTGGCAGCTGACGGAATGTGATTGCAGGACACTCTTGGTGCAAGGGAAAGAGAGCCGGTCGTAGCCTCTGCGACCGGCTCTCGTCATGTCCGGAGACGATACGGAGCGCAACCACCCCACCTCGACGCACCGTTCGACGGCCGTCCAGGATAGATTCAGGTGGTGGATCGTCGGACGGCAGCGGGAGCAGGTATGGACGAGAGGCGACTCGCGATCGCCGCGTGGGAGTCACTGTTCCGCGCGCAGGTCGACGTGATGCGCCACATCTCGCACGACTTCCCGAGCCACGGCATCTCGCTCAACGAGTACGACGTCCTGCACACGATGTCGCGGGAGCCCGATCGTCGCATCCGTCTGCGCGACCTCAACTCGAGCGTGCTGCTCTCGCAGCCGAGCATCAGTCGCCTCGTCGATCGGCTCGTCGCGCGCGGGCTGGTCGGCAAATGCCCCGACCCGGACGACGGCCGCGGCACCCTCGTCCGCATGACCGACGCGGGCTACGACGTCTACCGCGCCGTCGCCATCGCCCACGGTGCGACGATCGCCGAACGCGTGACCACCTCGCTCAGCCCGCAGGAGATGGCGACCCTCGCGGCGCTCAGCGACAAGCTCCGCGGAGCGTGAGCCGCGCCGACTGATCCGGCGCGCACGGCCCCACTGCCGTGTCCGATTTCCGCTCGTCCGACCCGGTGGCGCATGTCAGACTCGGATCATGGACGACACCCGGAGCATGGACTTCGCCGAACGCTACCGCGCGATCCAAGCCCGCGACCCGCGCTTCGACGGGCAGTTCATCACGGCCGTGAGCTCCACGGGGATCTACTGCCGGCCGTCCTGCCCGGCTCGGACCCCGAAGCCGGAGAACGTCACCTTCTACGCGACGAGCGCTGCGGCGCACGAGGCCGGTTTCCGCGCATGCAAGCGGTGCCTGCCTGAAGCGGTCCCGGGGACGCCCGCCTGGAACCTCGGCAACGACGTCGCCGCGCGCAGCATGCGCCTCATCGCAGATGGCGTCGTCGAACGCGAGGGCGTCCCGGGACTCGCCTCGCGCCTCGGGTACTCGAGCCGGCATCTGACGCGGATCCTCAGCTCCGAGCTGGGCGCGGGTCCACTCGCGCTCGCGCGGGCCCACCGCGCCCAGGGTGCTCGACAGCTGCTGACCGGCACCGATCTCCCCTTCGGTGACATCGCCTTCGCCGCCGGGTTCTCGAGCATCCGGCAGTTCAACGACACGATGCGGGAGGTGTTCGAGCTCACCCCCGGCGAGCTGCGCGCGAAACACCGGACGGTTGGCGAGCATGCCCCCGGCTCGATCACCCTGTCCCTGCCGTTCCGCCGCCCGTTCGACGCAGCGGGCGTCTTCGCCTGGCTCGCGCCACGGGCGGTGGACGGCGTCGAGCTCGCGGGCCCCGACCACTACGCCCGGCTCCTCGCCCTCCCCGGCGGCACGGCGTGGTTCGAGGTCCGGCAGGTCGGCGACGACCTCCGACTCACCGCCGAGGTGACGGACCTCGCCGACCTGCCGGTGCTCGTCTCGCGGGTCCGTCGGCTCTTCGACCTCGACGCCGACCCGACTTCCGCCGACGCCGTCCTCGCAACGCACCCGCGTCTCGCTGCCTCGGTCGCCGCCACACCCGGCATCCGACTCCCCGGGGCGGTCGACCCGGAGGAGATGCTGGTCCGGGCGATGGTCGGCCAGCAGATCACCGTGGCCGCGGCGCGCACCCAGCTCCGCCGTCTCGCGGACGAGGTGAGCACGACGGTCCCCGAACGACACGGGCTGCACCGGCTATTCCCGACGGCGACGCAGATCGCGAACGGCGGGGAGGCCGCACTCGTCGGGCCCCGAGCGCGGATCGACAGCCTGCTCGGCGTCGCGCGGGCACTCATGTCCGGTGAACTCACGATCGGCTTCGGCGACGACCGCGACGAGCTCCGGACGCGCCTGCTCGCCATGAAGGGGATCGGCCCCTGGACGGCCGACTACGTCAGCATGCGGGTGCTCGGCAACCCCGACGCCTTCCTGCCCGGCGACGTCGCCGTCCGCACGGGTGCGGGCCGGCTCGGTTTGCCCTCCGACGCCCGCACCCTCACCGCGGAAGCGGACGCCTTCGCCCCGTGGCGCTCCTACCTGTGCCTCCACCTGTGGAAGGCGGCCTCCACACCGGCACCGACCGCCGCACCGTCAGCCCTCGAGAAAGGTCCAGCAGCATGACCACCATCATCTCCAGCACGAGCGCCCGCCGCGGTGACGGCCGGGCGTCCGGCGCGCAGCTCACCGCGACCAGCCAGACCGTCGACACTCCGGACGGCCCCTTCACGATCCTCGCGCGGGAGGACGGGGCGGTGCTCTCCTCAGGGTGGTCCGACGACATCGGGGTCATGCTCGAACGGATCCGACCCGCCGACCGCCCCGGCGAGACCGTGGCGGGGACGATCGCGGCGATGGACGCCGTCCGCGCGTACTACGACGGCGACCTGGCGGCGATCGACCTCGTACCCGTCGCCCAGTTCGGCGGCCCGTTCCGTACGCACGCCTGGACGGTGCTGCGGACGATCGCTGCCGGACACCCGGTGACGTACACGGAGTTCGCCGCGGCGAGCGGTCGGCCGTCGGCGGTCCGCGCTGCGGCGAGCGCCTGCGCGACGAACGCCCCCGCCCTGTTCGTCCCGTGTCACCGCGTCCTCCGAACCGACGGGACGCTCGGCGGGTTCGCCTGGGGACTCGACGTCAAGCGGTCGTTGCTCGACCGCGAGGCCGCGCTGAGCTGAGCACGCACGGGAAGAGGGACCACCGGTCCCCGAGCACCCATCCACGGTCCCTGAGCCTGTCGAAGGGCGGCGCCTCCCCGTGGGCACTTCGACAAGCTCAGTGACCGGAAGAGGGGCTCAGTGACCGGAAGAGGAAACAGCGGACCACGAGGGCACCCGTCCAGACGGGGAGAACCCTCCCACGGTCCCTGAGCCTGTCGAAGGGCGGCACCTCCCCGTGGGCACTTCTACAAGCTCAGTGACCGGAGAAGGAGACAGCGGAGCACGAGGGCACCCGTCCAGACGGGGAGAACCCTCCCACGGTCCCTGAGCCTGTCGAAGGGCGGCGTCACACCGGGGCACTTCGACAAGCTCAGTGACCGGAGAAGGAGACAGCGGACCACGAGGGCACCCGTCCAGACGGGGAGAACCCTCCCACGGTCCCTGAGCCTGTCGAAGGGCGGCGCCTCCCCGTGGGCACTTCGACAAGCTCAGTGACCGGAAGAGGGGCTCAGGGACCGGAGGAGGAAACACCGGAGCACGAGGGCACCCGTCCAGACGGGGAGAACNCAGGGACCGGAGGAGGAAACACCGGACCACGAGGACACGCGTCCAGACCGGGAGCACCCGCCCACGGTCCCTGAGCCTGTCGAAGGGCGGCACCTCCCCGTGGGCACTTCGACAAGCTCAGTGACCGGAAGAGGGGCTCAGTGCCCGGAAGAGGGGCTCAGGGACCGGAAGAGGGGCCCAGTGACCGGAAGAGTTCAATGACCGGGACGGGCGGGTCCGGTCAACCCTGCGGACCGAACGGATCGTCCGCGTAGGCTGACGGGATGGCTGCTGCCCCGACGATCGTATGGTTCCGTGACGACCTCCGCCTGGCGGACAACCCCGCGCTGCACGCGGCGGTCGAGCTCGGTTCACCGATCCTCTGCCTGTTCGTCCTCGACGACAGCGAAGAGCTGCGGCCGCTCGGCGGCGCGTCCCGCTGGTGGTTGCACCACAGCCTCGAGGCGCTCGACGACGACATCCGCGGTCTCGGCGGCACGCTGCTCCTGCGGTCCGGGAGTGCGGCGACCATCGTGCCCGAGCTCGCCCACTCGACGGGTGCCGGCGCCGTCCTGTGGAACCGTCGCTACGGCGCGGCCGAGCGCGA
This sequence comes from Plantibacter sp. CFBP 13570, assembly GCF_014841395.1. Taxonomy (NCBI): domain Bacteria; kingdom Bacillati; phylum Actinomycetota; class Actinomycetes; order Micrococcales; family Microbacteriaceae; genus Plantibacter; species Plantibacter sp. CFBP 13570. The sequence goes on from NZ_JACYTW010000023.1 coordinate 35,059, forward strand.
GATCGACGCCGGGATCAAGTCGGAGCTGAAGGATGCCGGGCTCGACGCGCGCAGCTTCGCCGCGAACCTCCTCGCCGAGCCGTGGGAGGTCGTCACCGGGCAGGGGCAGCCGTATTCGGTGTTCACCCCGTTCTGGAAGGCCTCGCTGCAGCGGCACGCGGCGAACCCGCCGAGACACCCCCTCCCCGCGCCGACCGCACTGACCGCCCTGGCCGAACCGCCCTCGGGCGACGAGCTCGGCTCCTGGAACCTGCTCCCGACGAAGCCGGACTGGGCGGCCGGACTCCGGGAGCAGTGGACGCCCGGCGAGGCCGGCGCCGACGCGCGGCTCGCCGAGTTCCTCGACGACGGCGTCACGGGCTACGCGGAGGACCGAGACTTCCCGGCCCAGCCGTCGACCTCCGGACTCTCCCCGCACCTCCGCTTCGGCGAGATCAGCTCGCCGCAGATCTGGCACGCCGCCCGCGACGGCCGGCGGCACCTCGGCGACGACGGCGCGACCTTCCTCAAGGAGCTCGGCTGGCGCGAGTTCGCCTACCACTGCCTCTTCGCCTTCCCAGACCTCGCGACGCGCAACTGGCGTCAGGCCTTCGACCGGTTCCCCTGGCCGGACGTCGACCAGGACGCCTTCGACGCCTGGACCGCCGGGAGGACCGGCATCCCGCTCGTCGACGCCGGCATGCGGGAGCTCTGGACGACGGGCACCATGCACAACCGGATCCGGATGGTGACGGCGTCGTTCCTCACCAAGAACCTGCTCATCCACTGGAAGCTCGGCGAGGACTGGTTCTGGGACACGCTCGTCGACGCCGATCCCGCCTCCAACCCCTTCAACTGGCAGTGGGTGGCCGGCAGCGGTTTCGACGCCTCGCCGTACTTCCGGATCTTCAACCCGGAACGGCAGCGCGAACGCTTCGACGCCGACGACGCGTACATCAAGCGGTGGGTGCCCGAGTTCGGGACGCCCGACTACCCCGAGCCGATCGTCGACCTCGGCGAGACGAGACAGGCTGCGCTCGCGGCGTACGAGCAGGTCAAGGGGGCGTAGCTCCGGGCCATCGTCCTTCGACCCTTCGACAGGCTCAGGGACCGGGATTCGGCTCAGTGACCGGGTGGATTGGCCCCTGAGACAGTCGACCCTTCGACAAGCTCAGGGACCGGGGTGGGCGCTCAGGGACCGGGGTGGGCGCTCAGGGACCGGGGTGGGCGCTCAAGGACCGGGGTGGGGCTGAGTGGCCGGGGTGGGGCTCAGTGGCCGGGGTGGCGCTCAGCGGGTGCGGAAGAGACCGGCACGCTGGGCCGCGGCGATCGCCGCCGAGCGGTTCGAGACGTCGAGCTTCGTGTAGATGTGCGCGAGGTGCGACTTCACCGTCGTCTCCCCCACGTGAAGTCGCCCGGCGATCTCCAGGTTGGTGAGCCCCTCGGCCGCCCGCGCGAGCACCTCGATCTCGCGCGCGCTCAGCGCCTGTTGCGGTGCACTCACCCGAGCGACCAGCCGGGTCGCCACGGCCGGCCCGAGCACCGAGTTCCCGCCGGCCGCCGAGCGGATGCCGTCGATGAGATCCTCCGGGGCGGCGTCCTTCAACAGATACCCCGCGGCTCCGGCTTCGATCGCGCCGAGGATGTCGGCGTCGGAGTCGTAGTTCGTCAGTACGAGGACCGACGGACCGCCCGGCAGCACCACGATCTCCCTCGTCGCGTCGATCCCCGTCGGACCGTCGCCGAAGCTCAGGTCCATGAGGACGAGGTCCGCGCCGGGTGCGGCGGCCACGGCCTCGGCTGCGGTCGACGCGGTACCGACCACCTCGATGTCGGCGATCGGCGCGAGCACCGCGAGGAGTCCGGCTCGGACGATCGGGTGGTCGTCCGCCACCACGACCCGGATGACCGGCGGCTCGTCGGCATCCGTCGCATCGTCATGCATGGGCGTCCCCTTCCGCTCCTGGTGCCGCGAACCGCACGGTGATGGTCGTGCCGGCGCCCGGCGCGCTCCGCACCTCGACGTCGCCACCCAACTCGGTGATGCGACGGCGCATGGACACCATGCCGAACGAACCGCCCGCGGTGCGCTCGGCGACCCTAGCCGGATCGAACCCCGTCCCGTCGTCGTCGATGTCGAGGATGACCTCCTCGTCGAGGTAGGTGAGGGTGACGTCCGCCCGGCTCGCTCCGGCATGCCGGACGACGTTCGCGAGACTGCTCTGCGCGGCCCGGAGGAGCGCGGTCGTCACCGGCGTGCCGAGGACGAACGCATCACCGGTGACCGTCGTGGAGACCGGCGTGCCGCTTTCGGCGGTCGTCGTCTCGGCGAGCCGTCCGAGCGCGTCCGCGATCGTCGCGCCGACCAACGCCGGCGGGCTCAGCTCGTCGATGAGGCTGCGCGTCTCGGCGAGGGCCGTCGCCGCGGCGTCCCTCGCCAGCCCGATGTGCGAGCGCAGCTGCTCCGTGCCCGGCTGCTCGACGGCGGAGCGTTCGGCCGCGTGCAGGAGCAGTTGGATGCTCGACAGGGCCTGGGCGACCGTGTCGTGGAGGTCCGCGGCGAGGCGCTCGCGCTCCGCCAGCTTGCCCGCCTGCCGACCCCGCTCGGCGAGCTCCTCGCGTGCTGCGACGAGCTCGGCGATGAGCCGCTCCCGCTCGGCCGCCTCCCGGGCCAGCGCCTCGTAGCCGAGTCCGATCGCGACGGCCACGGCCGCACCGACGAGCGGCCCGACCACTCCCCCGACGCTGAAGCCGGCGTGCAGGCCGATCGCGACGACCGCGGCGATGGTGGCGATCACGACGGCGGGCACCGCGACGGCCCTGGGGAGGAGGTGCAGATAGAGGAAGAACAACGGGAAGACGAGGTAGGCGGCATCCGGGCTGAGCAGGACGAGGACCACCCACTCGATGCTGAGCACCACCAACCAGGCGAGGACGGACAGCCGACCTCGACGGACGCCCGCCGACACGGTGGCGCGGTCGGTCCCTCCGCTGGCGGCCACCGCTCGGCGGACCCGACCGCCGAGGATCGTGCCAGCGGCGTAGGTGAGCAGCATGACGACGGCGAGGACGATCGCCGCGAGGGCCGTTTGGCCACCGACCGAGACGGATCGCGCGATCACGAGCACGATGAGTGCGGTGACGAGGCCGTGGAGGCCGAGCTGCAGGCCGGTGAACACGGGGCTGAGTGCCGAGTGCTTCATCCGCCCAGCGTACGGCGGGGATCGTCCTCGCGAATCATCAGAAAGGTGGAACGTCGCCTCCACCTGACCGCGCCGGAGGACCGTCCCGTCCGACGATGCCCGGCGTCGGCGACGCGACGAGGCTGGAATCCTGCCGCACCACGGAGACGCCGTCGGGCGGCTGACAAGGAGTCCCCATGTTCGTCGCCTGGCGCGACATGCGCTTCGCCACCGGTCGCTTCGTGCTGATCGGGGCGGTCGTCGCCCTCATCACCCTGCTCGTCGGATTCCTCAGCGGCCTCACCGCTGGACTGGCGAACCAGAACATCTCGGCGATCACCGGGCTGGGTGCGTCGAGCCTCGTCCTCGCGGCCCCGGCGGACGGCGAGCAGGCGACGTTCGCGGACTCCGCGATCGACGCGGACGCGGCGACGACGTGGGCTGCGGTCCCCGGGGTGGACGGTGTCCAGGAACTCGGCATCAGCCAGACGCGGATGACCACGGACGATGCGCGCACCTCCGTGGCACTGTTCGGGATCAGTGGTGACGCCGTCGCGGGTCGCGCAGCCGACGTGCCCGCTGACGGGACCGCCCGCCTGAGTCGGACCGCCGCGGAGGCCCTCCACGTCTCCCGAGGCGACACCGTCTCGATCGGCGGCAGCGAACTCGAGGTCGGATCGGTCGTCGACGACCAGTGGTACAGCCACACGCCGGTCGTCTGGACGAGCCTGTCGGAGTGGCGGTCGCTACAGGCCGCGCAAGAGTCCCCCGGCGACGGAGCGACCGCGCTCGCCATCACCGGGAACCCGAGCGCCGATGCGGTGACGGGAGCGGAGCAGGCCACCGGCACGGTGTCGAAGGACGTCCTGTCGTCCTTGCTCGCGATCGGCTCGTTCCGCTCCGAGATCGGATCGCTCCTCCTCATGGTCGCCATGCTGTTCGGGATCTCGGCGCTCGTCATCGGAGCCTTCTTCACGGTGTGGACCATGCAGCGCGCGGGCGACGTGGCGATCCTCAAAGCGCTGGGCGCGACGACCCGTCGGCTGTCGCTCGATGCGCTCGGCCAGGCGCTCGTCCTCCTCGTCCTCGGCGTCGGACTCGGCATCGGCATCACCGCCGCACTCGGTTCCGCGGCGGGCACGGCGCTGCCCTTCGTGCTCAGCCCACTGACGACGCTCGTGCCCGGGGTGATCATGATCGCCCTCGGCCTGATCGGCGCGGCGTTCGCCCTGCGGTCCATCCTCTCGGCCGACCCGTTGACCGCGCTGGGCGGCAGCCGGTGAACGCGCCCGACCTCCCCGCATCCTTCCTCGCACCCACCCTCGTCACCATCGGAGTCACCGCATGATCTCGCTCACCGACGTCACCCTCACCTTCCCCGACGGCGACCACCGCGTCACCGCCGTCGACCACGCGACCCTCACCGTCCCGGCCGGGACCGTCACCGCGCTCACCGGGCCCTCGGGCTCCGGGAAGTCGAGTGTGCTCGCCGTCGCGGCCGGCCTCATCCGGCCCGACAGTGGCCTCGTGGAGGTGGCCGGGGTCGACGTCACCTCCCTCGACCGCCGGGCGGCCACCGACTTCCGCCGCACGAGGCTCGGCATCGTGTTCCAGCAGGCCAACCTGCTGCCGTCGCTCACGGCCCTCGAGCAGCTGTGCGTCCTCGGGACACTCGGTGGCCGCGCGTCGCGGGCCGACCGGACGCTCACCCGCGAGCGGGCCGCTATGCTGCTCGCCGCCGTCGGGCTCGCCGACCAGGCGGGCAAGCGGCCGCACCAGCTCTCCGGTGGTCAGCGGCAGCGGGTCAACATCGCGCGCGCCCTCATGAACGAGCCCGACGCCCTCGTCGTGGATGAACCGACCAGTGCGCTCGACCACGAGCGGGGATCCACGATCATCGAGCTCATCCTCGAACTCACCGCGACCTCGGGCGCCGCGACGCTGCTGGTCACCCACGATCGGAGCCACCTCGACCGCATGGACCAGGTGCTCGTCATGGAGGACGGCCGGCTCAGCGCTGCCGCCGACGCGCTGGCCCTGCGGTCCTGAGGTCCACCGTCGCCCGGCGGTAGGGTGAGGTCACGTCGAGAGAGGACCGCCATGCGCCGTGCGACCCGTGGGTTGACCGTGATCGCGATCGTCGGCGCCGTGCTCGGCACGAGTGCCTGCACCGGTGGCGCGGACTCGCCCTCCGGTCAGAGCTCCGCGAGCGAGGCCGGTGTGATCGCACCCGTCATCGTGCAGCTCGTCGATCAGGACGGCCGCACCATCACCGTCGGCCTCGACAACGTGGTGGACCTCGTCGCCGTCGATCCGACCGTCTGGTCCGCGAAGGTCGAGGATCCGTCGATCGCGGAGTACGTGCCGGGCGGATCCCGCGGCGGCGCGTCGTTCAACCCCGGTCTGCAGCCGCTCGAGGTCGGGAGCACGACGGTAACGCTGACGAACAGCTCCGACGATTCGACCGTCGTCCTCACGCTCGAGGTCGTCGACCGGTCCTGAGCCGGTGACGCTCCGACGCCCGACCCGGTCCCTGAGCCTGTCGAAGGGCGCACTCCAACCGGTCCCTGAGCCTGCCGAAGGGCGCCACGGCTGCATCTCGACAAACTCGGTGACCGGTCGAACAGCGCTCAGCTGTCGAGGTAGCGGCACAGGTAGGCGAGGCGGGTCACTCGTCGAGACCCAACAATCCGGCAGCGACATCTCCTCAGCTAGCCTGAAACCCAGACGGTGGTGCGTTGACCGGTTCAGACCGCCATCATTTCTGAGCGCAAACGGCCGGGTCAACGACTAGCTTTCCCTCCACGGCCTGCGCTGGCGTTGCAACTCCCGAGACGGCGGTTATGCCAGGACCGGTACGTCACGCCGCACAAACCGCAGCGCTCCCAGACCCAGCGTCGCGATGGCCCAGCCGAGAAGGGCTAGCATCCCGGGGCCTATCCCAACTGAGTAGGACAGTGCTGCGCCCTCGAACATCCCTGGGCCACGCACGGCATCCGCGAGCACACCGAAGGGGAGGTAGTTCACAAACGTCACCCCGCCCGTCAGCACTGCGGAGAGTGGGCGGAGGCTCGATTCCACGATGAGCGCGCCGAAGATGATGATGACGCCACCGAGTACGCGTGGATATCAGCCTGTCTTGGAGTAACTCCCGCGTAATCGCAGCGGTCGACGGCGCGAGTCACGCCCGCCTCATCCGCAGAACGGCGGACACTGCGATACCCCCAAACACCAGCACGACCCCGCCGGATGCGACGAAGACAGCCGCTGCGGGGACAGCCAGTGCGGCCACGAACACAGCGACGCCGACCAGGATCAACGCGACTCCGCCCAGACGAGACGCCGGCCCGAGCGCGGCACGGAAGGATTCTTCGACGGCGCTGAATGTCTCTCCATCCGGCCGCGCAAGAGGCAGGTATACCCCGAGGATCACAAGGAGCACTCCGGCTGCCGCGCCGACGATCGAGGTGACCGCTAGATCCTCGCCGGTCTGGAGGCTGACGAACACGACGTGCAGTGCCGGGAACAGCACACAGAGACCGATGACGAACGCGCCAAGCACGCGGGCGGACGCACGTCGACCGGACGCACTGGTGCGGCGGATGCCCGCCATGAGCTTCGCGTCAAGCGTCGGCGCGACCGCGAGCAGAACGGTCATCACGACGAGCACGATAGGCATCGCGACCGCCGTCACCTCACGGTTCACCACGCTCGTCCCATGACGACCGTCGGACTCCCGCGTCACTATCTGGGCAGCCATGTCTGGCCACCGGACGATGCTCCATGCGAGCATCCCGACGACCGCGATCGCCGCGATCACGAACACTGCGCGTGGGAGCCTCGCGCTCCGATCCTTGGTGACAGCGGTGGTCATCTTCGTTCCTCCTCTCGGCCGGACAGACCGTCCGTGCCGGTTGTCGATTTGTCCTCCACCGACGACGGTCCACGCAGCGCAGTGAGCAGCAGAATGGCCTCGTCGATCGCGGTGAGGTTGATGCGGTACTGGATCTCCGTCCCGCGTCGACGCGACACCACCAGCTCCGCGTCCCGAAGGGTGCGGAGATGGCCGGACAGTGTCGCCCCCGAGACGCCGACGGCCGCGGCAATGTCACCTACGCGGACGTAGTCGCGAGAACGGAGGTGCCTGAGGATCGCCTGACGTGTCGGATGCCCCAGAGCGGCGAACCTACCGCCTTCGTTATTTCGCGACATAGCGAAATAATAGCTGTGGGAGGCACCAAGCACCACCCGCCTCAACTACGCGGACGCTCTCCCGCCGATGCTGCGTCAGTGGATAGCGAGTCCTGCAACGACACGATGACGACGCAGTCGCCGTGAGGAACGTCGCACCATGCCGCCACGAAACGGAGATCTCAGAGGGGTTCGAACGAGAACATGAATAGGCTCCCTCGGCAATATCTCGTCAAGGGCGCAGACCTGCGCGAGTTCTCCATGGGTGACGTCGACGGCATCGCCGATCGAATCGACACGCGGCCCCGTCCAGTACTCGCCTGGGCAACATCAGCCGAACTGCTTCTCCCACAGGTGCGCATTGAACGTCTGCACGCCCGAGGTCGTGGACTCCTGAAGCGCGGAGCGGTCCCCGCGTGGGCCGGCCACCGAGCTGCGCCGCGCGGAGCCTGTCGAAGGGCGCACTCACCCCGGTCCCTGAGCCTGTCGAAGGGCGCTCAGATGTTGAGGTAGCGGCAGAGGTACGCGGTGGTGACCTCGACCTCGACCTGGAAGCTGCTGCTCCCCGGGACACTGAACTGCGCGTCGGGCCCGAAGTCCTGCCAGGCACTCGTGTTCGGCAGCAGCACGCGGAGCTTGCCGGAGATCACGGACATCTCCTCGGCCTTGCCCGTGGTGAAGGTGTACTCCCCCGGCTCCATCACTCCGACGCTGGCCGACTCCGCACCGGGCTCGTTCGTGGTGAAGCCGATCGACTTCACGTTGCCGTCGAAGTACTCGTTGCTCGTCAGCATCAGGGGCCTCTCGTCGTGGTCCGGGATCGCGGCGGCGGATCCGGCCTTCATCGTATCGGCTCGGCGAAGAACGCCTCCTCGTGCGCGGCCGAGGCCAGGAACGCCCGTCGCATCGTCTCCCGGCCGGCCTCGTCCGCACGAGCTGCCGCCCCGGCGACGATCTCGATCGCCCGGGCGTTCGCCGTCGCGAACGCGGGGTCGGCGTACGTGTCGAGCCACGCCGCGAACGGGTGCTCCGCGTGTGATGCGCCGACCAGTCGCTCACCGAGATCCTGATAGATCCAGTAGCAGGGCAACACGGCGGCGACCACCCGCCCGTAGTCGCCGTCGACCGTCGCCGCGTGCAGGTGGTCGAGGTACGCCGTGGTCGTCGCCGACGGTTCCGCATCCATACCGCCGACGGCATACGTGCTGAGCCAGGTGCGGTGCAACTCCATCTCGGCCTCGATGGAGCCCGCCGCGCCGGTCGCCCAGAACACCTGTTCCTCGGCCGTCGGCGCCAGTGCACTCGCTCGTGCGAGGACCCGCGAATAGGCCCGCAGGTAGATCGCGTCCTGCTGCAGGTACCAGGCGAACCGGGCTGGATCGAGGGTGCCGTCCGCAAGCGTCGTCACGAACGGCAGGTGATCGATCCGCGTCCGCAGCTCGGCGATGTCCTCCCACCAGCCCGTGAGGATGCCGGCGCCGTCCTGCCGACTCGAGGTCGTCCCGGACGATGCCCACAGCTCGGCGAAGTGGCTGATCGGGCCGTTGCCCGAGCCGACCTCGAGCACGTCCGCGTGTCGGAGGCTCGACGTGAGCCACGTCTTCGCCTCGCCGAGCGCCTCGGTCCAGGACCCCGAACGGACGACGAGGGTGGCCATCGCGCTCGACAGGGAGCATCCGGTCCCGTGGGTGTTCCCTGTGTCGACTCGAAGACCGTCGAACTCGACGAGTGATCGGCCACCACCCAGACCACCGGTGGCGTCGACGAGCGCATCCGGGCACGCGGTCGTCCCCGTCAGGTGCCCACCCTTCACGAGCACGATCACGCCCGCTTGCACCGAGACCCGTTCCGCCTGGGCGAGTGCGTCGGCCCAGCTCGTCGCCACCGGCTCGTCCGCGAGGACGGCGAGCTCGGGGAGGTTCGGGGTGACGAGGTCGACGTGCGGGAGGAGCGCGCGCATGGCCGCCTCAGCGTCGCGGTGGAGGAGGCGGTCGCCGCTCGTCGCCACCATCACCGGGTCGAGGACGACGGGTCCGGTCACCGTCTCCTGCAGCCAGGTCGACACGGTGTCGATGATCGCGACGTCGCCCAGCATCCCGATCTTGACCGCGTCGATCACCACGTCGTCCGCGACCGCGTCCAACTGCTCGCGGAGGAACCCGACGGGCGGGGTGTGCACGGATCGGACGCCCCAGGTGTTCTGCGCGACGAGCGCGGTGACGACCGCCATGCCGTATCCGCCGTTCGCGGCGATGCTCTTGAGGTCGGCCTGGATCCCGGCACCGCCGGTCGGGTCGGTGCCGGCGATGCTCAGCACCCGCGGTGTGTCCCGGACCGCGACAGGTCGTCGACCGCGCACCCGGTCCGAGCTCGACGACGCCGGCGCCGTCGTCTCTTTCACGGCGCTCATGCCGAGACCTCAATCCAGGCGCTGTGGAACGCCCGGGCGGCGGCCGCCGGATCGTCGGCGGCGCAGATGGCGGAGACGACGGCGAGACCAGCGGCACCGGCAGCGTGGAGCTCGACCGTGTCCTCCAGTGACACCCCACCGATCGCGACGCACGGGAGCGGGGTCGCGGCGGCGATCGCGGCGAACCCCTCCATGCCCAGCGGCTCCGGGTGGTCCGGCTTGGTCGTCGTCGGGCGGATGACGCCGACGCCGAGGTAGTCGACCGTCCCGAGTGGCAGCGCTGCGACCGCGTCGAGGTGCGCCGAGGTGTTCGCCGTCAGTCCCACGACGGCGGCCTGACCCACGATGCGACGCACGGCGTCGACCGGGAGATCGCTCTGACCCACGTGGACGCCGTGGACGACGGCGCCGGCGGAACGGGCGGCGAGGAACACGTCCACCCGATCGTCGACGAGGAGCAGCGCCCGCCCGGCGACGACCTCCGCCGCACGCACGGTCAGGTCGAACAACTCTCGCGCCGACGCGGTCTTCTCCCGCAGCTGGACCGCGGTCACCCCGCCGTCGACGGCCCGGCGCACGACGTCGAGGACACCGCGATCCCCGCTGGCCGAAGCATCCGTGACGAGGTAGGTGGCGATACCGCGGCGCACGAGCTCGGCGTGCGAACGGGCCGCGAGGACCCGGTCCGCGGTGGTCGAGGCGCTCACGCGATCACCGCCAGGCTGCGGACGGTGTCGGCATCGAGGAGGTGGAGGTGGTCGAGGAAGGCGAGAGCGAAGGACCCGGGGCCACGGCTCTCCGCAGCCGCCAGCTGCGCGGCGACCGTGTACGCGGTGGTCGCCGCGACCGTCGTCAGCAGCCGGTCGTCGTCGAGTGACGCGAAGGCGGCGAGTACGGCACCGAGGGCACAGCCACCGCCCGTCACGAGGGTGAGCCAGGCGTGCCCGTTCGAGCAGCGGACGATGCGCTCACCGTCGGTGATGACGTCCGTCGGGCCGGAGATCGCGACGACGGCACCCGAGGCGCGGGCGATCGCGGTGGCCGCCTCGATCGCGCTGTCGACCGAGTCGGTGCTGTCGACGCCGCGACCGCCGGCGCCCAGTCCGGCGAGCGCGATGATCTCGCTGGCGTTGCCGCGCACGATCGTCGGCCTGAGGGCGAGGAGTTCAGTGGCGAGCGCCGTGCGCACCGGCAAGAAGCCGACGGCGACGGGGTCGAGCACCCATGGAGTGCCGGCCTCGTTCGCGGCGGTGGCGGCCTCGACCATGGCCTCGCGCTGCTCAGCCTGCGGCGTCCCGAGGTTGAGGAGCACGCCGGAGGCGATGCGGGCGAACGGTCCGGCCTCGGTGGGGATGTCGGTCATCGCCGGGGCGGCGCCGATGGCGAGCAGGACGTTCGCGGTGAAGTTCGTGACCACGGCGTTCGTGATCGATTGGACGAGCGGCGTGCGCTCGCGCAGGCGGTCGAGGAGGTCCCCGGACGCGCTCGCGTATTCGCCGACGGACGAGTCGTCGGTGGACGGGTGGGCAGACTGCTGCGGTGTGCGAATGCTCATTCGCGACATCCCTTCGCTCGGACTAACGAGATCAGGTTCGACGGGTGTGTTCTCAGCCGATCGTCGTGGGATCGGCACCCCGTGTCACTCGCGACCACCCTAGCGGGTCGGACCGGCTTCCGGTCCAGCGGGCGGGCGAGGATGATGGAGGGATGGACTTCTTCGAGCTGGTCACCATCGTCTTCGAGGTCGCCGGTGTCGGGGCGATGGTCGTGGGCTTCGTGATCGCCGTCACCCTCTCGGCCCGCCTGTGGTGGAGCACGCGCGACGGCGCACGGGCCTTCCGGATGCTGCGGGAGACGATCGGCTCGGTCATCCTGCTCGGGCTGGAGATCCTCGTGGCCGCCGACCTCGTGAAGACGGTCACGTCGACACCCTCACTGACCGACGCACTCGTCCTCGCGATCATCGTCGTCATCCGCACCCTGCTGAGCTTCTCCCTGCAGATCGAGATCGAGGGCACCCTCCCCTGGAGGCGCCTGGCGACGACCGGCCCACAGCTGTTCGACCGTGCCGTCAAGCGCGGTGGCGAACGCACGCGGCGTCGCGCCGAGGAGCAGGACGTGTCGACGTCAGCCGATCCGGCAGCGGCGCCAACGGTCGCGGCGCAGGCCGTCCCTGACGATGAGGACGGCTTCCCCGAGCTCCGCAGTCGCAGCTAGTGCGGCGCGGCTAGCGCGCCGCGGAGGTCGCCCAGGTGTCGCGGATGAGGTCGGGCAGCAAGCGCATGTCGTCGAAGACGTGGGTGCCGTCGCCGATGAGGCGCTCGGCGGGCGTCATGCCGCCGGCGTAGGCGTAGACCGTCATGCCGGCCGCGCGGGCAGCGAGGACGCCGACGACGCTGTCCTCGATGACCGCGCACCGCTCGGGGGCCGTGTCGAAGTCGGCGGCGGCATGAAGGAAGAGGTCGGGTGCGGGCTTGCCGACGGCGACGTCGGTCGCGCTGAAGATGCGCCCGTCGAAGCGGTCGTGGATGCCCACCTGCCCGAGGTTGCGGACGACGTCGTGCAGCATCCCGTTCGAGGCCACGCACAGCGGCACCCCGGTCGCAGCGATACCGTCGAGGGCGTCAACGACCCCGTCGACCGCCTCGAGCTCGCGCTCGCAGATGCCGCGGAACATGTCGCTCCAGCGCTGGATCCAGTCGGCCTCGAGCGGCTTCCCGAGGCGCTGCTCGACGAGCGTCGCGTACGTCTCGAGCGAGGCGCCGACGAAGAGCTCCCGCACCTCGGCCTCGGTGTAGTCGCCGCCGACCTCGTTGAGCAGCTGGAGGTTCACCCGGACGGAGATGCGTTCCGTGTCGACGAGCGTGCCGTCGCAGTCGAAGATGACGAGGTCCGGATAGTCGACTGGCATGCTCCGAGCCTAAACGACGCCGCCTGCGCTGTGGCCGTGTGCCCTCCGGCGGCGACCTCCGACGACGGTCGGCGTCATGGTCAGCGGGCCGCGCGGACGCCCTGTCGCTGCCAGGTGACGACCATGCGTCGCGCATACTGGGTCGCCGCGACGAAGTGGCCGAGGAGTCCCAGGAGGATCGCCACGAAGCCGACCCCGCCGAAGACCCGGTAGAGCGCCGACGCCGGATCCCCGCCGCCGAGCGCGAGGCCTGTGAGCAGCGCGAAGAAGCCGACGAAGAGGAACACCGTCCGGATCTTGCCGGCGATGCTCACCGGCACCTCCGGCGTCCCGCGGAACGCGACGACGGCGACGAACGCGAGCAGGAGGTCGGGGACGATCATGACCACGAACACCTGCCACGGGATGATCTGCGCGATGGCGAACGACGCGGCGACCACGACCACGGTCAGGCGGTCGGCGACCCCGTCGAGCCAGGTGCCGAGCGCGGAGACCGTGCCCATGCGGCGCGCGATCTGCCCGTCGGCGACGTCGCTCAGGAACACCACCGCACCGACGACGAGCGCAGCCCAGTAGGAGCCGGTGATCACGAGGGCGGCGAAGACCGGGAGCAGGACGATACGTCCCGCCGTGATCGCGTTCGGCAGGTTCTTCCAGTCGTCGTCGGAGAACAGCTGCGTCCGGAGGCGTGCGAGCGGCGTCTTCTCGTGCAGGGTCACCGGGATCATCACCTCCTCGCCGGGGATCGCGGCACCGCGGCGGAATCGGGCGATCGCGACCACCGTGACCACCACGACGAGCGCGAACAGCAGCACCCACCCCGTGGCACCGAGGTACTGGCGGACCGTGTCGAGTGTGGCGCGGACGAGGGAGCCGACCCCGACGTAGACGGCGGACCAGAGGAGGGAGCCCAGCAGCGATGCCGCGAGGAACGACCGGTAGGGCACGCGGGCGACCCCGGCGGCGGTCGGTGTCAGGCATCGGAGCACGGGGACGAGCCTCGTGAGGAAGACGGCCTGGGCCCCGCGTCGCTCGAGCGCCTCGACCGCGCGGTCCCAGCCGTCGACGCCGAGCCGTCGGACGATGGCCGAGTCACGGAGGCGACCACCGGAACGCCGACCGAGGAGGTAGCCCAGCTGGTCCCCGAGCGACCCGCCGAGGGCGACCGCGAGGAACAGCACGAGGGCACCGGGGGCGGAGTCGAGCATGGCCGCGAGGAGGAGCACCACCGGTTCACCGGGGACGACGAGGCCGAGCCACAGGCCGGACTCGGCGGTCGAGAACAGGAGCCCGAGGAGCCAGATCAGCGGATCAGGCAGCGCCGTCGCGGCGTCGTTCACCCACCCGATGATGTCCACGGATCCCCGTTCAGCAGTGCGATCCGCACTCCTGGGTGGGGCGCGGCTCGCCCAAGTCTACGGACGAGCCACGCCCTCCCATCCCCGAGGGGTCGTTCAAACGGTCATTCGCCGGACAGCTCGTCCCGATTCGCGCGTCGACGACGCAGGACGGCCGCGGTGACGACACCTGCGGCACCGAGCACGAAGAGCGCTCCGGCCGCGACGATCCACGGCATCGCGTCCGCACCGGTCGAGGGCAGACGACCCGCGTTGCTCGGAACCGCGGGGTCGCTCGGGTTCGTCGACGGCACGGGGACGACGGCGTCGGCGACGAGCACGAAGGTGGGCACCGTCTGGACCGCACCGTCCGCGCCGACGACGACGGTGGCGGTCGTGGCGCCACCCGCGGGCACCGAGTACCCGGCCGGGACGGTCAGCGTGACCTCGTAGCTGCCCGGCGCCAGGTCGGCGAGCCCGTAGGAGCCCTCGGCCGTCGTGATCAGGGCGACCGGGCCGCCCGGCGTCGTCACCGTGACCGTCGCTGCGGGCACCGGGGCGTCGCTGTCCGTCCGGACGTCGCCGATGACGGTGCCGAGGCGGGCGAGTTCGAAGTCGACCGCGTCGAGATCGGTTCCGGCGAGCTCCTCCTCCCGGGTGGCCGCTCCGGAGACGGCGTACCCCTCCGGCGCGACGATCGAGACCTCGTACGGCCCCGCGGGCAGGAGCGGGAAGCGGTAGGAACCGTCGGCGGCCGTGACGGCGCTCTCGACCCCGTTCGGACCGTCGACGCTCACGGTGACACCGGCCACACCGACGCCGCCGGACGTGATCACCCCACCGAGGCTGGGGTTCGCGACGAGCACGAAGTCCTGCTCGGTGATGGGTGTCTCGCTGCCGACCGGGACCGTGAAGGCGTTCGGCGGGCTCTGCACCGCGTAACCATCGGGCGGCGTGATGACCACCGTGTGGTCGCCGACCGGCACGGTGTCGAAGAGGTAGTTCCCGTCGGTGTCGGTGGTGACGCTGCCGACACCGACGATCGTGACGGTGGCACCGACGATCGGGACGCCGTCGGTGTCGAGCGCGGTCCCGGACACGGCGATGGGCACGATGTCACGGACGGTGAAGTCCGCGACATCGTCGGCGTCTGTGAGGTCCGCGGCAGCTCGTGCGGGACCGACGGCGATCTTGCCGGTCGGCGGGACGAGTTGCACCGTGTAGCCGTCGGTCGCGAAGTAGCCGGCGAAGGCGTAGGCGCCGCCTCCGGCGGTCGTGGTCGAGGCCACCACCCGGCCGTCGCGGTCGATGAGCCGGACGCCGACGCCGTCCAACGGGCCCGTGGTCTGGTCGGTCACCGTGCCGGTCACGTCACGCGCGATCGACGCGAACCACGCCTGGTAGACGGGCGCTCCGAGACGCTGCTGGAAGGTGAACGTGAGACTGGAGATCGGGGCGGAGGGCTCGAACCATCCCGCGGCGCCAGCGGTGTCCGCGGCGACGGCGTTGCCGCGGAGGACCTGCGTCGCCGGGTCCCAGGTGGGGACGTCCGTCGCGGAACCAGTGCAGGATGGCTTGCCGACCAGACCTGGTGCGCAGTAGTTGAAGCCACCGTTGAACCCGAGCTCGTCAGGGGTGAGCGCGGAGCCGTCGGGGCCGATCGCCGTCACGGTGACCTGGTCGGCGTCGATGTCACCGAGGACGAAGGTCCAGCCGGACGGCGGTGTCGGCGTCGCGAAGGAGTAGGTCGTGGTCGAGGGCGACGCCGCGTTGTTCGCCTTCGGCCGGAGGTTCAGGTAGGCCTGACCGCGGCTGCTGCCGTACTTCGCACCGACGGGGGTGGACGCGGCCAGCCAAGTCGTGGTGCCGGGGATGACGCCGATGCTGCCTCCGCCGACCGAGTCGCTCGTCAACGCCGCGGTGAGCTCGGGTTGCCCAGCAAGGGTCATCGTGCCCTGGTACGACCCCGATCCGCCGGAGAGCTCGGACCACGTCGCCCAACTCGAGGTGGTCGCGGCGGAGGCTGCCGGGACGGCTGCGGTGAGGGCGAGCGCGGAGGCTCCGAGCAGGGCGAGCACAGCGGCTCCGATGCGGCGGGTCATGGGCGTCAGGATAAACGGACGCCGGACGTCTCCGGAATCCCGCTGTCCGGTTTGCGAGGGTCACCGCGCAGCGTGGTATGGCGGGGCTACGGCACCTCAGACCCATGCGCGAGGCGCAGTGGATCGTCCCGCAGGTGGATAGGAGATCGGGCGCGCGGGCGACGCGCCCCGGCGGCGATCCGAGGAGGCTGGAACCATCAACCGATCAGCTCCGCACACCGCGGAGGAAGGAACCAGCTCATGTCCGCCTCAGCCACCACCGAGTCCACCACGATCTCGCCCGCCGAGGACGTGACCCTGGCAGACGCCCCGACCGAAGCGTTCGGCCCCGAACCGCTCACCCAGGCCACGCCCGTGCAGGAGGTCGCGCCGACTCAGCCGACGACCCCCGTGCCCCTCGCACCCGTTCCTGCTGCGACGACCGCCGACCGCGAGAGCTCGACCCAGACGCTGTCGATCATCGCGTTCGCCCTGTCGATCGCCGCGATCGTCGCGCCGTCGTTCGTGCTCCTGCCGATCGCCTCACTCGTGCTCGGCATCATCGCGCTCGCCCGCAAGCCGAAGTCGAAGGGCTTCGCCCTCACCGCGGTCATCATCTCCGGCACCATGCTGGCGCTCGCCCTGATCGTCGCCGCCGGCGCAGCCCTGCTGCTCGGGGTGTCGGTGATCAGCAGCGGCTACGCCGGCTGACCCGGTCTCCCACCCGACGCCCGTCCGCTCCTCGAGCGGGCGGGCGTCGTGGCGTGTCCCCCGGGCATCCCGATCTGCCCTTGATTGTTACACAATCCTGCGGCAGGCTGTCCCCGTGACGCGTTCGCCAACAGAAACCCCGACGACCGGCAGCAGCACTGCCGCGGGGCGCCTGTCCGTCGCCGCCGCGATCCTCGCCGCTGTGTGCTTCGGGACGACGGGGACGGCTCACGCGCTCTTGCCGATCGAGGTGGGCTCGGTCGCGTTCGGCGCTGCACGCATCGTCTTCGGCGGAGCGCTCCTCGTCCTCGTGTGGGCGGCCTTCACCCGTCGCTCGAGGTCCACGCGGCCGCCACGGACCCGCGCAGCGGAACTCGGGAGGCCCGCGCTGGTCGTCGCCGTCGTCGTCGGCACGATCGGCGTCACCGCGTACCAGCCGTTCTTCTTCCTCGGCGTGGAGCGCAACGGTGTCGCGATCGGGACCCTCACCGCGCTCGGCTCCGCACCCGCCATCACCGGCCTCCTCGAATGGGCGATCCACCGACGGCGCCCGAGCGGCCGCTGGTTCCTGGCCACGATCGTCGCCGCAGCCGGCGTCGGCGTCCTGTCCGGGGTGACGGGCGGCGGGATCGGGACCGTCTCGGTGGACGGGTTGCTCGCGTCCATCGGAGCCGGAGCCTCCTACGCCCTGTACACGCTCTGCAGCAAGGCGCTCATCGAGCACGGATGGACACCGCTCGGCACCATGGCGGCGCTCTTCGGCGCAGCGGCGCTCGTCTCGGTGCCGATCCTCCTCGCCACTGAGACCGCCTGGATCCTCACCGTGCCCGGCGCACTCGCGGTCGCGTGGCTCGCGCTCGTGAACACGGTGGCGGGGTACCTGCTGTTCGGCTACGCGCTCGGCGGACTGCCCGCGTCTCGCGTCGCGACCCTCACGCTCTTCGAACCACTGACGGCGACGCTCCTCGGCATCCTGCTCCTCGGAGAGTCCTTCGGGCCGTCCACCGTCGTCGGTGCCGCGCTGCTCGTGACCGGACTCGCGATCCTCGTCGTACCGAAGCGCATCGACCGTCGCGAGGTCGCCCGATGACCGCGGTCGACGCCGTCGCGGACGCGCTGCGGGAGGACATCCTCGACGGACGGCTCGGCGCGGACGAGCCGTTGCGGGAGACCGCCCTCACCGCCCGGTTCGGCGTCAACCGGCACACCGTCCGAGCGGCGCTCCAGGCGCTCGCGGCGGAGCGCCTGGTCACGTTCGAGGCCTACCGCGGCGCCCGGGTGCGGTCGTTCAGCGATGCGGACGTGCTCGCCCTCATGGAGTACCGGACGGCGATCGAGGCCGAGGCGGTCCGGCTGCTGCGAGCGCGTGCGGAACCGTCGTCGCGCCCACCGGACTCGATCATCGCGGCCAACGACAGTCTCCGACGCATCTGCATCGACCGACCCGGCGATCACCGTGCCATCGAGGTCGCGCACGCCGAGCTGCACCACGCGATCGTCGCCGCGGCCGGGAGCCCTCGACTCAGCGAGGCGCACGCTGGACTGCTCGCCGAGCTCGGCCTGTTCATGGTGCAGCTCC
>NZ_JACYTW010000024.1:0-52385 GCF_014841395.1 Plantibacter sp. CFBP 13570
GCCCGCGGGTCGCCGGCGCGATCGGACGCGCGGGCGTCGCACTCGAGCGCCGCGCCGCTGCAGCCATCCTCACCGCGCGCTACATCCCGTTCGCGCGCATCGCGGTCAACCTCGTCGCCGGGGCGAGTGGCCTCCGCCCCCGTCGGTACCTTCCGATCACCGTCCTCGCAGGGCTCGCCTGGGCACTGTGGAACGTGGGCGTCGGAGCCGTCGTCGGCCGGTTCCTCCCGGATCAGCCGGTACTCGCGACCGCCGTCTCGATCGTCGTCGCCGTCGGCCTGGGCGTGACCGTCGACCGGATCAGCGCGGCCCTGGCCGCACGACGGCGACGGACGCAGGCCTCACTCGACGAGCTCGCCCCGCGCCTTCTTGCCGACGATGGAGTGCCGCCGGCTGTAGGCGAAGTAGATGATGAAGCCGAGCGCCAGCCAGACGAGGAACCGCACCCAGGTGAGCGTCGTCAGGTTGAGCATGAGCCAGACGCAGAGCACCGCTGAGAGGATCGGGAGGAACGGCGACCACGGGACGCGGAACGCGCGTGGCAGCTTCGGGTACTTCTTCCGCAGGACGATCACGGCGATGCTGACGAGCACGAACGCGGAGAGCGTGCCGATGTTGATCATCTCCTCGAGGATGCCCACGTCGGTCAGGCCGGCGATCAGCGCGACGAGCGCGCCGACGATGAGCTGCACCCGCATGGGTGTCTTCCGCTTCTCGGAGGTGACACTGAGTGAGCGCGGGAGCAGGCCGTCGCGGCTCATGGCGAAGACCACGCGGGCGAGGCCGAGCAGGAGCACCATGATGACGGTCGTCAGGCCGGCGAGGATGCCGATCGAGATCACCTGCGCCGCCCAGTCCGCGCCCACCGCGATGAACGCCGTCGCGAGCGAGGGGTCCTCAGCCTCGGCGAGGGTCGTGTACGGCACCATGCCGGTGAGGACGAGGCTCACACCGACGTAGAGGACGGTCACGATGGCCAGGCCACCGAAGATGCCGCGCGGCAGGTTGCGCTGCGGGTTCTTGACCTCTTCCGCGCTCGTGGCGACGACGTCGAACCCGATGAAGGCGAAGAAGACGAGTGAGGCACCCGCGAGCAGACCGAAGACGCCGTACTGCGCGGGCGCTGCCCCCGTCATGAAGGAGAACAGCGACTGCGACCAGGCGTCGGACGCCCCGCCCTTCGTCGGGACCTCGTCGGGGATGAACGGCGTGTAGTTCGCCGCCTTGACGAAGAAGGCGCCGACGACGATGACGAAGATGACGATCGCGACCTTGATGATCGTGAAGACGCTCGCGACACGCGAAGACAGCTTCGTCCCGAGGACGAGCAGGGTGGTGAAGATCGCGACGATGACGAACGCGCCCCAGCTGACCTTGAGCCCGAAGACGTCGAGCTCGCTCGGCACGTCCCAGCCCCAGAGCAGGAAGACGTTGCTGAGGTAGATGCCCCAGTACTTGGCGATGACGGCGGCCGCCGTGAGCATCTCCAGGATGAGGTCCCATCCGATGATCCACGCGAGGAGCTCACCGAGGGTGGCGTAGGTGAAGGTGTAGGCGGAGCCGGCGACGGGCACCGTGGAGGCGAACTCCGCGTAGCACATGATGGCGAGGGCACAGGTGACGGCCGCGAGGATGAACGCGAGCGACACGGACGGGCCCGCGTAGTTGCCCGCAGCCTTGGCTCCGACGGAGAAGATGCCGGCACCGACCGCGACCGCGACACCCATGATCATGAGGTCCCAGGTGCCGAGGGTGCGCTTCAGGCTGCGCCCTTCGACGCTGGAATCCGCGAGGGAGTCCTCGATGCTCTTCGTCCGCCAGATGCTCATGGTGCTCCTTGCCGTGGTGCGGTACCTCGTGGCCTCGCTCGAAGCCGACTCTCGACCTTGCCAGATGAGCAGGCTGAGGTCGAGTCGCAGACGGGATGTTCTCCAGCTGCAGCGTTCCTGATCGAACACGAACGGGCCGCCATCCCGGAGGATGACGGCCCGTCACGAAGAAGCTCGCGTTATCAGCGCCCTTCGACAGGCTCAGGGACCGTGGGTCTCGTGAGCTGGCGGAGGGTTCAGAGTGCTGCCTAGCGGCGGAGTCCGAGGCGCTCGATCAGCGAGCGGTAGCGCTCGATGTCGACGGCCTGGAGGTAGCCGAGGAGGCGGCGACGCTGTCCGACCAGGAGCAGCAGGCCACGACGCGAGTGGTGGTCGTGCTTGTGCTCCTTGAGGTGCTCGGTGAGGTCCTTGATGCGGCGGGTCATGACCGCCACCTGGACCTCGGGGGATCCGGTGTCACCTGGGTGGGTTGCGTACTCTTCGATGATCGCCTTCTTACGGTCTCCTTCAAGCGCCATAGTGGTGATCCCCTCTCTGTTCGTTGCGCGGTGCCCGTCGCCTGATGCGTGGGCTCTCTTGATCCGCGGCCGTTCGACGGCAACCTTGTGATTCTAGCAGGTTCACATCGTGGGAGGTTCGCGGTGCGTCGAGCGCCGCTTCGCGTTCGCCCGTTCCTCCGCTTCGCTGGCTGCAACCCGGCGTCGGCGACGCAGCACGAGGATGAGGGCGAGCGCGATGAGGTCCAGGATCAGGAAGGCGAGGAGCAACCAGACCCAGAGCGGCGGTCCGGCACCGGCGTTCGGCGCGGGTTCAGCCGCCGCCTCGGCCGCCTCGGCGGTCGTCGTGGAGTCGTAGACGAGTCGGACCGGGTCGCCGAGCGTGGCCCCGCCGTCGGCGTTCGTCGACACGAGAGCGAGGGTGATGTCGTACTCCCCCGCGTCCGCGCCGCGAAGCCACTGGGTCATGTTGATCCTGGTGGACCATCCGCCGTCGCTCCCGATCTCGATCGGCTGGCCGTCGAAGCGGAACTCGGTCGCCCCCGTCCCGCCGGTGGATTGCAGGTCGCACGACGCGTCATCGGCCGTGGAGCTGCTGAAGCAGGCCTTCGCCGAGTCGTAGAGGTCGATCGAGCGCCAGTAGGACAGCACGACGTCGGCACCTGCATCGGCGGTGCCGGTGACGTCGAATCCGCTCACCTGCTCACCGTCCAGGGTGTAGTCGACGCGGTAGACGGTGTCGCCGTCGGTCGGGCTCTCGATCGTGCCAGTGCCGGCGGCCGACGCGGGAGCGGATGCGGCGAGGGGCAGGACGAGGGATCCGGCGCCGATCGACACCGCCACCACGGCGAGCGCCGCGGTACGAGCGGCACGCTGCAGCAGCGAACCGAGTCGACGCGCTCCGGGGATCACCTGGCCACCATTCCCTCCGGCGACGCCGGACGGCGACGCACGCCACCAGTATCCCAAAGACCGCGGCGCCGAGCCTGGGAACGACGGAGGCGGGGACCGCACCGGGCGGTCCCCGCCCGCATCGGGGTGGTCGGACGCAGTCGTCCGATCAGGCCCCGAGACCGCCGAGCAGCTCGGAGAACGGGCGATCGAGGGCGAACGGGTCGTCCAGGCGCCCGGAACGATCCGAGGCCGCCACGAGTGCGCTCAACTCACCGGCCGCACGGTCGATCCGCGCCGGCAGGGCACCGACCTGCGCGTCGCCCGACCCCCAGTCCTCGGAGGCCGCGAACACGGCGGTCGGCACGGTCACCGCCCGCAGGTAGGCGAACAATGGACGCACGGCGTATTCGAGGGCGAGGGAGTGTCTGGCCGACCCACCCGTCGCACCGAGGACGACGGGCACCCCGGTCAAGGCGGTCGGCTCCACCACGTCGAAGAACGACTTGAACAAGCCGGAGTAGCTGGAGGAGAAGATCGGCGTCACCGCGATCACGCCGTCGGCGGCGGTCATGGCTTCGATCGCCTCGGACAACCGTGGACTGGGGAACCCGGTCAGCAGGTTGTTCGTGATGTCCTGCGCCAAGTCGCGCAGCTCGATCGACGTCGTCTCGACCGTGTACCCGTCCTGCTCGAGGCGCGCCACGGTGGCGTCGCGGAGGCGGTCGGCGAGGAGGCGTGTGGACGACGGTTGACTGAGGCCGGCCGAGACGACGGCGAGCGTGCGCTTCGCGGTCATCGGGTCGCCCCGACCGCCGCCGCGCCGAACGCCGAACCGGATGCGACCCGGCTCGTCTCGACCGCACCGGAGCGCGAAGCGAGTTCCGCCTCAGCGGCCGCGACCATCGACGCGTGCGTCGGCGCCTCCGGCACGTCGGCCGGACGGTCCTTCGCGAACTCCT
The DNA here is from genome assembly GCF_014841395.1 of Plantibacter sp. CFBP 13570. Classification (NCBI taxonomy): domain Bacteria; kingdom Bacillati; phylum Actinomycetota; class Actinomycetes; order Micrococcales; family Microbacteriaceae; genus Plantibacter; species Plantibacter sp. CFBP 13570. Next base: position 4,180 of record NZ_JACYTW010000024.1, read on the forward strand.
TGCGCAGCACCGGCACGACCTCGCCGCCGAGGATCTCGAGCTGGTCGAGCACCGTCGCGAGCGGGAGCCCGGCGTGATCCATGAGGAACAGCTGACGCTGGTAGTCGCCGAAGGTCTCGCGCATCCCGGCGTACCGGTCGATGACCTGCTGCGGGCTGCCGACGGTGAGCGGCGTCTGCTCGGTGAAGTCCTCGAGCGTCGGCCCGTGACCGTACACGGGGGCGTTGTCGAAGTACGGCCGGAACTGGGCGACGGCGTCCTGCGAGTTCTTCGCCATGAACGCCTGACCGCCGAGTCCGACGATCGCCTGCGCGGCCGTGCCGTGCCCGTAGTGCTCGAACCGCTGACGGTACAGCTGGATGAGGCGCATGTAGTGCTCCTTCGGCCAGAAGATGTTGTTCGCGAAGAAGCCGTCGCCGTAGTAGGCCGCCTGCTCGGCGATCTCGGGGCTCCGGATGGAGCCGTGCCACACGAAGGGCGGCACGCCGTCGAGCGGTCGCGGTGTGGACTGGAAGCCCTGCAGCGGGGTGCGGAACTGGCCCTGCCAGTCGACGTAGTCCTCTCGCCAGAGGCGGTGGAGCAACGCATAGTTCTCGATGGCGAGGTTGATGCCCTCGCGGATGTCCTTGCCGAACCAGGGGTAGACGGGCCCCGTGTTGCCACGGCCCATGATGAGGTCGACCCGGCCGCCGGCCAGGTGCTGCAGCATGGCGTAGTCCTCGGCGATCTTCACCGGGTCGTTCGTGGTGATGAGCGTCGTGCTCGTCGAGAGGATGAGGTCCGTGGTCTTCGCCGCGATGTAGCCGAGCATGGTCGTGGGGCTCGACGGGACGAAGGGCGGGTTGTGGTGCTCGCCGGTCGCGAAGACGTCGAGACCGACCTCCTCCGCCTTCACGGCGATCGCGACCATCGCCTCGATGCGCTCGTGCTCGGTGGGCGTGATCCCGGTGGTCGGGTCGGTGGTGACATCCCCCACCGTGAAGATTCCGAATTGCATCATGCGCTCCCACTCGTTCTTTCATGCGTTTGCATGGATATCCAGGACAACGGCGTTCACACCCGCGCTATTCCCGGCCCGTTCGGCATCCTGTCCACAGCGCGCCGCGCGAGCCGTACGCCGTGTCGGCCAGCTATGGCAGGATCACCGCATGAACGGCTCACCGAACCCTTCGTCCAGCATGCCGACACCGGCCCCGCGGCACGTGTGCGGCATCGTCCCGCCCTGGTTGCTCGAGCGCATCGCCGAACTCGACGCTCCGCAGCTGGCACGCGCCGCCAGTGCCGCACGGTACTCGCTGCTCGCCACGCGACCATACCGCTTCCCCGAGCCAGGGTCGGAGCGGGCCGCTGATCCCGTGCGCAGCGCCACGGCCGGCAAGCGTCCGGTCGGCACCCCGGAACGCAGCATCCACGACGCCCGGCGGACCGAGACCCTCCCGGGCACGCTCGTCCGCTCGGAGGGTGAGCCCGCCACCACCGACGCCGCGGTCTCCGCCGCTTACGACGGCCTCGGCGACACCCACGCCCTCTTCGCCGAGGCGTTCGCACGCGACTCCATCGACGGCCGCGGGCTGCCGTTGCTCGCCACGGTGCACTACGGCGACGACTACGACAACGCGTTCTGGAACGGCGAACAGATGGTCTTCGGCGACGGCGACGGCGAGGTCTTCCGCAGCTTCACGAGCTCCCTGAGCGTCATCGGCCACGAGCTGGCCCACGGCGTGACGCAGTACACGGCGAACCTCGTCTACGAGGGGCAGCCTGGAGCGCTCAACGAACACGTGTCCGACGTCTTCGGCGCCCTCGTCGAACAGCATGCGCGCGGCGAGGACGCGGCATCGGCGTCCTGGCTCATCGGCGAAGGGCTCTTCACGGACGAGGTCGAGGGCAACGCACTGCGTTCCATGCTCGCCCCGGGCACGGCCTACGACGACGACGTCCTCGGGAAGGACCCGCAGCCGGCGCATTTCGACGACTACATCGAGACGACCGACGACAACGGAGGCGTCCACCTCAACTCCGGCATCCCCAACCGGGCGTTCGCGACGCTCGCCGTCGCCCTCGGCGGCAACGCCTGGGAGCGTGCGGGGCTCATCTGGTACGACACCCTCATCGGCGGCCTGTCGGAGCGCGCCGACTTCGCGACCTTCGCCGCGGCGACGATCGCTGCGGCCGCCGCCAGGTTCGGTGTGGACTCGGAGGAGCACACCGCGGTCGGGCAGGCGTGGGCGCTCGTCGGCATCGAGCCGTCCGCGTGAGCGTCGTGGCAGCGCCCGGGCTCGCGGAGTAGCATCGCGGCATGAAGGTCACGGTGACGAGGAGCGGCGGTGTAGCCGGTCTCACCCGACGCTGGGAGGTCGTCGTCGACGAGCAGCCCGACGTCGACCGGTGGATCGTCCTGCTCGACCGCCTCCCGTGGGACGACACCCCACAAGGACCACCGGTCCCGGATCGGTACGTCTACCGCATCAGATGTGCGCCTAAGGAGGCCACCCTCGGCGAGCAGCAGCTCACCGGTCCCTGGCAGGAACTCGTCGAACGGGTGCGCGCCGTCCAGCCGCCACGCGACTGACGATTCCTCGCCAGTCGGGTGACGCCGACGGCGTCAGTGCTGCGGGAAGCGCTCCGCCAGCAGTTCGATCGTCCGCTCACGTGCGGGCGCCGAGTTCGACGGCGTGCCCTCCCGTGCAGACCCGACGGGCGACACCATGACCTCGTCGACACCGAAGCGGTCGGCGAGACCCTGCAGCTCCGCCGCAGCCTGGTCGGCGTCGCCGATGATCCAGGCAGCGCGCATCTGCTGGACGAAACCGAGCTCGAGATCGCTCTGCTCGGTCGCGGCGGCCTCTTCGACGGTCGCGATGGGTCCGAGCGGCTTGCCGGAACGCAGTCTCGCCATCTGCTGCAGGTTGGGGAGCGCCAACGCTTCCGCCTCGGCGGCCGTGTCGGCGACCACTGCGTTCGCGGTCAGGAAGGTGCGAGGCGCGTCGAGATGTGCGGACGGCTGGAAACTCGACCGGTAGAGCTCGAGGGCCCGAGCCGTCCCCTGGCCGGAGAAGTGGTGCGCGAAGACGTAGGGCAGTCCGAGTGCTGCGGCGAGCGCCGCCGAGTAGTCGCTCGAACCGAGCAACCACACGTCCGGCACACTGCCGGCCTTCGGCGTTCCCCGCAGGGCGTACTCCTCGCCGGAGGTCATCCGCACGCTCGCACCGTCGACGCCGAGGAGGGCGACGATGTCCTGCACGTTGTTCGGGAACCGGTCGACGTCGCTCGTGTTGCCCGACTGGCGGAGCACGGCGGAGATGACCGGGTCGCTGCCCGGTGCCCGGCCGAGGCCGAGGTCGATGCGGCCGGGCGCGGACGCTTCGAGGAGCGCGAACTGCTCGGCGACGACGAGCGGCGCGTGGTTCGGGAGCATCACGCCGCCGGAGCCGACGCGGATTCGCTGCGTGGCGGCAGCCAGGATGCCGATGACGACCGCAGGGTTCGTCGATGCGACGGACGGCATGTTGTGGTGCTCGGCCACCCAATACCGGTGATACCCCAGCTCGTCGGCGCGCTTCGCCAGGGCGATCGTCGCGGCGAGTGCCGCAGCCGTGTCCTGGTCGGTGCGGACGGGGATGAGATCCAGTATCGAGAGTCGCATGGTCACCTTTCGTCGCGCTGCCGAACGGCGACAGACGCATCAGGGTGCAGCGCTCGGACGGCCTGACATATTCCGCCTCGGCGACCGCAGTGGATTCCCAGGGCGATCCAAGCCGGATGCCACACCTGACGCGTACGCTGGACGCCCGCGACCATGAAGGAGCACAGCATGGGATTCCTCGATCGACTGCTCGGACGCCCCGACTCCGATGGACCTGTCCAGGGGACGGGCGGCGCGAGCCCGGCCTCGGCCCCCGCACGGACGGAGGACGAGATCGCCGTCGAACGCTACCGCTACCTCCTGCGGACCGCGCCGCCGGAGACCATCGAACAGGTCCACCAAGAGGCCTTCACGAAGCTCACCCCCGAGCAGCGGGGCATCCTGTACCGACAGCTGTCGGAGGACGCCCCGACCGGTGAGGCACCGGCAGACGACTCCCCCAAGGCCCTCGCGCGTTCGGCCACCCGGGCCGAAGTGCGGCAGCCCGGGACCCTCGAGCGCACCCTCGGTCCGCAGGGCGGCGGGATGAGCTTCGGCAGCATGCTGGCGAGCTCCATGCTCGGCACCATCGCCGGTGTCGTGGTCGGTTCGGCCATCGCGCAGGCGTTCATTCCGGACACCGTCGGAACCGATGCCGCAGCCGATGCCGGCGGCACCGATCAGAGCGGTGCCGAGGCAGGGGCGGGAGACGGCGCGGCGACCGACGCCTCCGCAGCCGACACCTCCGCCGACGGCAGCGGCTGGGGTGACGGTGGATTCGGCGACTTCGGCGGCGGCGGCGGCGGCGACTTCGGATTCTGAGGCCTGACGGCACCCTCGGCGCGCCGACGCGTGTCCGTCAGCGCCGCTGACCACCCGCGGTACGCGCCGGAGCGGCTGTCCGGAGTTCCACGGCCCGCTGGGCGAGCAACTCGATGACCGCTTCGATCCGTGATTCACGGTGTGTGTCCTTCGAGCGCTCGACCCACAGCGCGAGTTCCCGTTGCGCGCTGTTCGGCAAGCCGCGGAAGAACGCCAATCTCCCCGCGTCATCGATCGCTTCTTCGAGGTCCGGCCGCAGCCGCACCACCGTACCGGTCGCCGACAGCGGCGCGGCTCCCACATCAGCGTGTCTGCCCATGCCGCAACGGTAGTGGCTCGGGCCTCAGCCGTCGAGCGGGTCGCTCAGGCGAGTTCCCACGACGCGACGCCACCGCCGACGACGACGAACACCGGGTGCGGCTGCGGTCGCCAGACCTTCGCCCACCGGGACGCGACGTCGGGGCTGCGTCCGAGCAGGTGCCGTCGCAGGTTGCCCCATTCGTAGTCGAGCTGGCCGTCGGTCACGACGAGGGGTTCCGGGAGGACGCCGGCCGCGACGACACGCGCACGGTCGAAGACGATGTCGCGCTCCTGCGCCTCGTCGGCGACACCGTTGAGGTAGGCCGCGATCGCCTCCAGCGGTTCGTCGGCCTCGAGGAAGCGCTGGAGCTGCGGGTGTGCACGAAGGCTCGATCCGGGCTCCTGCAGGACCCGCTGGGCGATCAGCCCCTCACGCCAGGACGAGGTCAGCGCCTGGGCGTCGAAGTACCGGGGATGGATCGACCAGAGACGCATGTCTCCATCCTGCCCGAGGGCGCTGACAACCGACTCCGGGCAGCCCCTGCCCTCGCCGCGGAGCCCTGCCGCGACGCGCGTAGGCTGAGGTGCATGTCTGAGCGCGCTCCATCCCGTCACCCGATGCCCCGGTGAGCGCTGCACCCGGATCCGGGCGGCGCGGGCTCCTCGTCGATCTGAGTCCGCTCCGGGAGAGTCCCGCCTTCGCCCGGCTGTGGATCGGCGGCGCGATCACCGGGATCGGCGGTCAGATGACCATCGTCGCCGTCGGGCTCCAGGTCTACGACCTCACCGCATCGACGTTCGCCGTCTCACTCGTGGGCGTCATCGCCCTCATCCCGATGATCTGCTTCGGGCTCTACGGGGGCATGCTCGCGGACGCGTTCGACCGACGCACGGTCGCCCTGACGGCCGCCGTGGTCACGTGGGTGTCGACGGCGATCATCGCGGTGCTCGCCTGGAGTGGCTCAGAGGTGGTCTGGCCCCTGTACCTCCTCACGACGATCAACGCCGTGTCGACGACCATCGTCGGGACGACGCGGCAGGCGATCCTCCCCCGGCTGCTGCCGGCCCGCCTCCTGCCGTCCGCCGCGGCGTTGTCCGGCATCGCAGCGGGTGTCATGGTGACGGTCGGACCAGCACTCGCCGGCGTCCTCGTGGCCGGCGTCGGATTCCGCTGGACCTACACGATCGACGTCGTGCTGTTCGTCGCCGCCTTCCTCGGGATCGCGTCGCTGCCGAAGATCCTGCCCGAAGGCGGCGTCAGCCGGCTCCCGGGCCTCGCGAGCCTGGTCGATGGCTGGACCTTCCTCCGGACGGCCCCCAACGTCCGGATGACGTTCATCGTCGACATCGTCGCGATGACGTTCGGCAACCCGCGGGTGCTCTACCCCGCCGTCGGCACCCTGTTGCTCGGCGGCGGCGCGATCACCGTCGGGGTCCTGACCGCGGCCGGCGCGGTCGGCACCCTGCTGTCGAGCCTCGTCTCCGGACGACTCGGCCGGATCGACCGCCAGGGCCGCGCCATCGAGCGGGCCATCATCGTCTACGGGCTCGCCATCGCCTGCTTCGGCGCGGTCCTCGCGTGGGTCACGTTCTCCGGAGGCGCGGCGCACGATGCCGCCGACGCGAACCTCCCGGCCATCGTGATCGCGGCGATCGCCCTCGCCGTCGCCGGAGCGGCCGACAACATCAGCTCGATCTTCCGGATGACGATCCTCCAGGCGGCCGTGCCGGATTCCGTCCGGGGCCGGCTGCAGGGCGTCTTCACCGTCGTCGTGACCGGCGGACCCCGCGTCGGCGACCTCTACATCGGCCTCGCCGCGTCGGCCTTCGCGCTCTGGGTGCCGGCGCTCGCCGGCGGGCTCCTGGTCGTCGTGCTCGTCTGGACACTCGTCCGCGTCCAGGGGGCCTTCCGTCGCTATGACGCCCGGACGCCGACGCCGTAGCGCCTAGGCGGGAGCCGTGGCGATCGAGAAGACGTCGCGACCGCTGAGCGAGGCTCGGCCGGGCAGACCCTCGAGCTCGAGCACCAGCCCGAGCCCGGCCACCTCGTATCCGGCGCGCTCGATGAGGTTGACCGCCGCACCGCAGCTGCCGCCCGTCGCGAGCACGTCGTCGAGGATGAGCACGCGCGTCCCGGCCGGCAGCTGCTCGGTGCGCAGCTCCAGGGCGGCGGCGCCGTACTCGAGGCCGTAGTCCTCGCGGAGCACCTCACCCGGGAGCTTGCCCGCCTTGCGGATGGGGACCAGTCGCGTGTGGGTCGCGTACGCGACGGCCGCGGCGAGCAGGAACCCACGGGCCTCGACACCGGCGACGGCGTCGAAGCGACCCTCGAAGCGCGCCGCCAGCTCGTCGATGATCGCGCGGAAGGCGTCGGCGTCGGCGAAGACCGGGGTCAGGTCGCGGAACAGGATGCCGGGCGTCGGGAAGTCCGGAATGGTCGCCGTCAGGCGGTCGACGTACTGGGTTGCGGTGGTCATGTGGTCCTCGTTCGGTCTGGGAGACATGCGACACCCCTCGCCTCCGCGACACGTCGGTCGAGAGAGACGAGGGGTGACCTGCGGATGGTTACTTGACGCCCAGGAGGTCGATCACGAAGACGAGCGTCTGGCCGGAGAGCTGGTGGCCACCGCCGGCCGGGCCGTAGGCGAGCTCCGGCGGGACCGTGAGCTTGCGGCGACCGCCGACCTTCATGCCGGGGATGCCGTGCTGCCAGCCCTGGATGAGGTTGCGCAGCGGGAAGTTGATGGACTGCCCGCGGCTCCAGGAGGAGTCGAACTCCTCGCCGGAGTCGTAGCCGACGCCGAGGTAGTGGACGTCGACGGTCGAGGAGGCCTGGGCCTCGTCGCCCTCGCCGAGGAAGATGTCCTCGATGACGAGTTCGGTGGGGGCCGGGCCCGTGGGGGCGTCGACCTCGGGCTTGGTGCGTGCTGAATCGGTCATGACTCCATCCAAGCAGTTCCGCCCGATCGGTTCATGCGGATTTCGCTGAGCGCGTGACGTCCCGGGCCGGCCCCTGGTGGCGTGGTCGTGGCGCCGCACCCGGTACTTGGGGGTTGCGGGTCGCCGCTCCCGGGTGCATGCTGTGTGCAGATCAACTCATCGCCCGGGCGACTCGCAGGCATTGCCGCAGCACCGGGCGATGAGTCTGTCCGGTGCCGTCGCCCGAGGATCCGCCTCGCATCCCGTTCCGTCGTGTCCGGGCACCCGCAGCTCGGACCGGTATGTCCACAACGCCCGCGCCCGACGCGCCTGCGATACCGTAGACGGGTGAAGTTCGCCCATTTCGTCGCCACAGACCACCAGCCGAGTACCCCCGCAGAGCCGCGGGTCCGACTCGCCGTCATCAGCGACACCGGGGCGGTGTTCCTCGACGAGATCCTCGAGGACGCCCCGCGCGACCTCCAGGAGCTCATCGAGCGCGGCCCGGCCGAGCTGGACCGTGTACGGAGCTTCGTCGAGACGTCGCTCGCCCACGGTGTCAGCGGAGAACCCCTCGACGGGCTTGTCCACGCATCCGCGGTCCTCCGTCCGCCGACGATCCTCGCGGTCGGGCTCAACTACTCGGCGCACTCGCAGGAGCTCAACCTCAAGACCGACAACGCCCCCACCATCTTCGGCCTGTGGGCGAACTCGCTCACCGGTCACGAGGGCACCACGAGCTGGCCAGCGGCGATCAGCGAGCAGGTGGACTACGAGGCGGAGCTCGGTGTCGTCATCGGCCGGGCCGCTCGCGACGTCGATGCGGCCGACGCCCTCGGGTACGTGTTCGGGTACACCGTCGTCAACGACATCACCGCCCGCAACATCCAGTACTCCGAGGCGCAGTGGTCGCGCTGCAAGTCCTTCGACGGGTTCACCCCGACCGGCCCGGTCGTCGTGACCGCGGACGAGATCCCCGACCCGCAGGAGCTCCACATCTCGACCGTCCTCGACGGCGTGACGCTCCAGGACTCCTCGACCAGTCACATGGTCCGCAGCGTCGCGACGCTCATCGAACACTTGTCGGGCTCCGCGACCCTCCTGCCCGGAACGCTCATCTCGACGGGCAGCCCGGGCGGCGCGGGATACTCGCGCGACCCGCAGGTCTTCCTGACCGACGGCGCGACGGTCACCGTGTCCGTCGAAGGCGTCGGATCGCTCACGACGCACTGCACGGTCACCGCCGGGTAGCGACTCCCCCACAGCACACGACGAAGCCGTCCGGACCCTGGTCCGGACGGCTTCGTCGTGTACAGCCGCGTCGGTCAGCGACTCGGGTCGGAGTCCGCGCCCGGGATCGGCAGGTCGATGATCGGGATGGCCGAGGTGATGGCCTCGATCCCCGAGAGCCGCGCGGGCGAGAGCTGCTTCGTCACCTCGTCGCGCGTCATGAGGTTGGCCTCGACCACGAGGTCCGCGACGTTGCGGCCCGTCAGCAGCGCGGTCTTCGCGAGCGCCGCAGCCGACTGATACCCGATGAACGGGGTCAGGGCGGTGATGACGCCGACGGACGCGCCGACCATCACCTCGAGCCGTTCCTCGTTCGCCGTGATGCCGTCGATGCAGTTCACCCGCAGCGTCTTGCACGCCTGTGCCATCCAGACGATGCTCTGCAGCAGCGAGTGGGCGATGACCGGTTCGAAGGCGTTGAGCTGCAACTGCCCGGCCTCGGCCGCCATCGTGACCGTCATGTCGGCGCCGACGACGCTGAACGCCACCTGGTTCACGACCTCCGGGATGACCGGGTTGACCTTGCCCGGCATGATGCTCGATCCGGCCTGTCGGGGCGGCAGGTTGATCTCGCCGAGGCCTGCCTGCGGACCGCTCGACAGCAGACGCAGGTCGTTGCAGATCTTAGAGAGCTTGATGGCACTCCGCTTCAGGGTGCCGCTGAACGACATGAACCCGCCGGCGTCGCTCGTCGACTCGATGAGGTCGGGTGCCGTGGTGAGCGCGAGGCCCGTGATCTGGTTGAGGTGACGGACGACGGCCTCCGCGTAGCGCGGGTCGGCGGTGATCCCCGTTCCGATCGCGGTGGCGCCGAGGTTGACCTCGGCGAGCAGCCAGAGGGTCTCGTGGAGGCGGTCGTAGTCCTCGTTCAGCGTCGTGGCGAAGCCGTGGAACTCCTGCCCGAGGGTCATCGGGACGGCGTCCTGGAGCTGCGTGCGCCCGACCTTGAGGACGTGGGAGAACTCGACGGACTTCGCGCTGCACGAGTCGCGCAGCAGGCCGAGCTCCGTCAGGAGGAACTGCAGCGAGAACGCGAGCGCGATCTTGATCGAGGTCGGGTAGACGTCGTTGGTGGACTGCGACCGGTTGGTGTCGTCGAGCGGGTGCAGGAACTGGTATTCGCCCTTGGCGTGGCCAGCGAGCTCGAGCGCGATGTTCGTGATCACCTCGTTCGCGTTCATGTTCGTCGACGTACCTGCGCCGCCCTGGATCACACCCACGATGAACTCCTCGTGGAAGTCACCGTCGATGATGATTTGGCACGCGCGGTCGATGAGGTTCGCCTTCGCCGGGTCGAGGACCCCGATCTCGGCGTTCGCGCGGGCGGCGGCCTGCTTGACGCTCGCGATGGCGACGACGAGGTCGGGGTAGACGGAGATCGGACGCTTCGTGATGGGGAAGTTCTCGAGCGCGCGTGCCGTGTGGATGCCCCAGTACGCGTCGGCCGGGATCTCCATTGAACCGAGTGAATCCGACTCCGTCCGAGTCTCGTCGCTGTTCGTCCTGTCCGCCATGTCGTCGTCTGCTCCAAGGGTGGTGGGGGTGCTGCTGCTGGTGGTGCTGATCGTCACTCGTGGCTCCGTTGCCTGGTGGGTGGATGTCCCTTCCAGCGTAGCCGGGTGCGATCCGCGATGCCTCTGCGGTGTCTTGGACCCGAGACGGTTCCGTGCCTGCGGTTCAGCGACCGTGGGTCACCGCTTGCGCGAGAACGCCTCCAGCCGCTCGGCCGGGCTCAGGGCGGCCATGCGGTCGATGAACGCCGCACTGAAGGTGTCGGCGGTGGTGTAGTCACCGAGTGGGACCGTGGAGTGGGTGATGCGGTCGTCGTAGACGTGCACGAGGTTGAAGGACTGACCGCCGAACATCCCGTTCACCTCCACGGACGGGAGCGAGAGGTTCATCGAGTAACAGCTCGCGCTGGCGACCTGGACGGGGATGCCGGCGAAGGTGCTCGAGGTGGAGTAGTGCAGATGGCCGCCCAGGATGGCCCGGACGTCGCTCCCGCGCAGCACGGCCTCGAGCCGGTGCTGGTCGCGGAGCTCGAGGATGTCGAAGAACGGGATACTCGACGGCACCGGCGGGTGGTGCATGGCGAGGATGCTGCCGAGCGGCGCCGGCGTGGCCAGCACCGACTCCAGCCACTGCAGCTGGCTGTCCTCGAGCTCGCCGTGGTGCCACCCCGGGACGGTCGAGTCGAGGCCGATGACGCGCAAGCCGCCGAAGTCCCAGACGGCGTCGAGCGGCTGCTCCCCTGCCGGCAGGTCGAGGAGCTCCGTCCGCATGACCGATCGTTCGTCGTGGTTGCCCATGAGCCAGACGATGGTGGTGCCGAGTCGCTCGGCGACAGGCTCGACCCGCTCCCGGAGCCGACGGTAGGCGTCGGCCTCTCCGAGGTCCGCGAGGTCGCCCGTGAACACCATCGCGTCGGGCCGGAGCTGCATGCGCTCGATCTGACGGAGGGCCTGCTCAAGGTTGGCCTGCACGTCGACCGCGTCGTAGAGGCGTCGGCCGTCGGCCAAGAGGTGCGGGTCGCTCAGATGGACGATGACCCTGTCGGGAGCCGGGTACTGACCGAAACGGACGTCGGAAGTCATGGTCCGAGTCTAGGAGTCACCGCCGACGTGCTCCGCCGCGGTCGACCACCCGAGGGCGGCCGACCGCGGACGGTCAGGACGCGACGCCGAGGAGCTGCTCGATGGGTCCGCGGGCGAAGAAGACGAGGAACCCGGCTGCGACGACCCACAGCAGCGGGCTGATCTCGCGCGCCTTCCCGGACAGGGAGCGGAGCACGACCCAGGCGATGAAGCCGGCGCCGATGCCGTTGGCGATCGAGTAGGTCAGCGGCATGACGACGACCGTCAGGAACACCGGGAGCGCGACCGAGAACTCGGTCCAGACGATGTCCTTGATCTGCGACATCATGAGCGTCCCGACGATGACGAGCGCGGCGGCGGCGACCTCGGAGGGCACGATCTGCGTGAGCGGCGTGAAGAACATGGCGAGCAGGAACAGCGCGCCGGTCACGAGGTTCGCGAGGCCGGTCCGTGCCCCTTCGCCGATGCCCGCACCGGATTCGATGAAGACGGTCGAGGAGGAGGACGAGGTCGCGCCACCGGCGACCGCACCGACACCCTCGACGATGAGCGCCGAGCGGAGTCGCGGGAAGTCGCCCTTGGCGTCCGCCACACCGGCCTCCTTCGAGAGCCCGGTCATCGTGCCCATGGCGTCGAAGAAGTTCGTGAACACGAGGGTGAAGACGAGCATGAGCGCGGCGAGGACGCCGATGCGCTCGAAGCCGCCGAAGCTCACCTGGCCGAGCAGGCTGAGGTCGGGCACCCCGACGACCTGGGTGGGCAGGGTCGGGACGCTGAGGTTCCAGCCACCGGGGTTCTCGCCGCCGTTGGAGGCGCCGACCTTGAAGACGGCCTCGGCGATGATGGCGATGATCGTGGAGGCGACGATGCCGATGAGCAGGGCGCCCTTGATCTTGCGTGCGACGAGCACCCCCGTGAGCAGCAGGGAGATGACGAACACGGCGGTCGGCACGGTGGCGACCGAGCCCTCGATCCCGAGGCCGACGGGCGGCGAACCGGCGCCCGTCGAGCGGACGAAGCCGGCGTCGACGAAGCCGATGAACGCGATGAAGAGGCCGATGCCGACCGTGATCGCGATCTTCAACTGGATGGGCACCGCGTTGAAGATCATGGCGCGGAGTCCGGTCGCCGCGAGCAGGACGATGATCAGCCCGTTGATGACGACGAGGCCCATCGCCTCGGCCCAGGTGACCTGACCGACGACGCTGACCGCGAGGAACGAGTTGATGCCGAGGCCGGCCGCGAAGGCGAACGGCAGCCGCGCCACGAGACCGAAGAGGATCGTCATGACGCCGGCGGTCAGGGCGGTCACGGCGGCGACCTGGGCGAAGCCGAGCTCGCCACCGGTGACGTCGGCCGAGCCGCTCAGGATGATCGGGTTGAGGATGACGATGTAGGCCATCGCGACGAAGGTCACGAGGCCGCCGCGCACCTCGCCTCCGACGGTCGAACCGCGCTTGCTGATCTCGAAGAAACCGTCGAGACGCTCTCGGAACGAGCGCGGAGCGGTGGGCGTCGTGGTCACTGGACCTCCTGGGTCTGCATCGAAGCAACCAGCGTACCGGCACGGCGGACCGCCCCGCGACGACCGGGATGCGAGGGTGCCGCTACGATCGGCTGGACCCCTTACCCAGCACCCTCCTCACGGAATCGAGCTCACATGGCGCTGCCCTGGACTCTGCACGGCGACGGCAAGCACGTCCCGACCCACGCGATCGTCGGCCCCGGAGAACGGCTCACCTGGCCGCGGACCATCGGCCTCGGCATGCAGCACGTCGTCGCGATGTTCGGCGCCACGTTCCTCGTCCCCGTGCTGACCGGGTTCCCGCCCACCACGACGCTGTTCTTCTCGGGTGTGGGCACCATCCTGTTCCTCGTCATCACCAAGAACCGCGTGCCGAGCTACCTCGGCTCGTCATTCGCCTTCATCGCCCCCATCTCCGCCGCGGTCGCGAGCCAGGGCATGGGCAGCGCCCTCTTCGGCATCCTCGCGGTGGGGCTCCTCCTGGCGCTCGTCGGCGTCATCGTGCAGGTCACGGGCACCGGGTGGATCGATGCGCTCATGCCGCCGGTCGTCGCCGGTGCCATCGTCGCGCTCATCGGGTTCAACCTCGCCCCCGCCGCGAAGAACAACTTCGTGGCCGCTCCGACCACCGCCCTCGTGACGCTCGCGGCCGTCATCCTGTCGACCGTCGTCTTCCGCGGGATCCTCGGCCGACTGTCGATCGTCATCGGTGTCGTGGTCGGGTACATCGTCGCGGCGATCCGTCAGGAGATCGACTTCTCGAAGATCGCGGACGCCGCGTGGGTCGGCCTCCCCGAGTTCCACCTCGCGGACAACCCGATCTCGAACCCGGCGGTCTGGGCGGTCCTCCCGGCGTTCCTCCCCGTCGTGCTCGTCCTCATCGCCGAGAACGTCGGGCACATCCGGGGCGTCGCGCAGATGACCGACGCCTCGGTGAACAAGCAGACCGGTCGCGCGCTCCTGTCCGACGGTCTGGCGACGATGCTGGCCGGCTTCGGCGGCGGTTCGGGCACGACGACCTACGGCGAGAACATCGGCGTCATGGCGGCGACTCGGGTCTACTCCACGGCGGCCTACTGGGTCGCCGGTCTGTTCGCGGTCCTCCTCGGCCTCTCCCCCAAGGTCGGTGCGGTCATCAACACCATCCCGGCGGGCGTCCTCGGCGGCGTCACGACGGCCCTGTACGGACTCATCGGGATCATCGGCGTGAAGATCTGGCTCGACAACAAGGTCGACTTCTCGAAGCCCGTCAACCAGTTCACCGCGGCGACGGCGCTCATCATCGGCATCGCGGACTTCACCTGGGTGGCGGGTGGCGACGTCAGCTTCAACGGGATCGCGCTCGGCACGATCGCCGCGATCGTCATCTACCACGTGATGACGACCATCGGTCGCTGGCGGAAGACCGCCTGACCCGTCCGGTGCGGGTGCGTCAGCGCGGTGCGCTGGCGTCAGCGCGGGTCGTACGCGTGAGCGCGGGTCTCTCGAGCCCCGCGCTCACGTGTGTGACGCGCGGTCACGCCGGGTAGGTGCGGTTCGCGTCAGCGCACCGCGCTGGCGCCCCCACACGGATCGGTCCCGGACCGGTGGCCCGCGCTCGCGTCAGCGCGGTGCGCCGGCGGATCCGAGGGGTCAGCCCTGGTGGAAGAACGGCACGATCAGGTAGATGCCGAAGAGGACCGCCGCCGCACACAGGGCGAAGCAGGCGTAGGCGCCGGCGCGGGCCAGGTTCTGCTGCGCCGGAGTCAACGGGTTCTTCCGAGCGGCCTTCGCGGCCCGCTTCGCCGCCTTCGCGGCCTCCTCCGGCGTGATGACCGTGATCGCGTCGGTGAACTCGGCCGGCGCCACCACGGGCACGCGCCCGGCGGTGGTCAGGAGCCGGAGCCCGAGGGAGTAGAGACTGACGATCGCGGTCGCACCGACGAGCGACGTCGCGAAGACGATCAGGAATGCTGCCCAGTCGATCACTTCTTCACCTTCTTGGGCTTGGGGTTGCGCTTGATCTTGACCGCACGACCGGAGTCGGCGACCTCACTGACGACGTTGCTGTGGTCGACCTGGTTCCGGCGCGAGATGAGGAAGATGGTGAGGATGACACCGACCCCCACCACGGCGTCGATGATGATGCCGACGAGGCCGAGGTGGGCGACGGCGGCGGCGAGTGCCCCGACGATGCCGGCCGCGGGCAGGGTCATCAACCAGCCGAGGGCGATGCGCCCGGCGGTCCCCCAGCGCACCTTCGATCCGCGTCGCCCGAGACCGGAGCCGATGACGGAGCCGGAGGCGACCTGCGTGGTGGAGAGGGCGAAGCCGAGGTGGCTCGACGCGAGGATCGTGGCGGCGGTGCTCGTCTCGGCCGCGAAGCCCTGCGCCGGCTTGACGTCGGTGAGTCCCGTGCCGATGGTCTTGATGATCCGCCAGCCACCCATGTAGGTGCCGAGCGCGATGGCGAGGGCGCAGACGACGATGACCCAGAGCTCGGGGCCGGTGCCGACCGCCTGCACCCCGACCGCGATGAACGTGAGCGTGATGACACCCATGGTCTTCTGTGCGTCGTTCGTACCGTGCGCGAGGGCGACGAGGGACGAGGAGAAGATCTGCGCGTACCGGAACCCGTCGCGGCCATCGGGCTTGCCGTCGTAGCGGCGCGTGATCCGATAGGCGAGCTTCGTCGCCGAGTAGGCGACCAGACCCGCCGTGACGGGGGCGATCAACGCCGGGAGGATGACCTTGGAGAGCACGACACCGAAGTCGATCGAGCCGAAGCCGGCGCCGACGATCGCCGCGCCGATGAGCCCGCCGAACAGCGCATGGCTGGAGGACGACGGCAGGCCGAGGAGCCAGGTCAGCATGTTCCAGACGATCGCGCCGATGAGTCCGGCGAAGATCAGCTCCGGTCCGATCCGGATGCCGCCCTCGCCCTCTCGGATGAGCCCGCCCGAGATGGTCTTCGCGACCTCCGTGGACAGGAACGCACCGACGAGGTTGAGGATCGCGGCGAGCAGCACGGCGGTCTTCGGTTTGAGGGCGCCCGTGGCGATCGGGGTCGCCATGGCGTTCGCCGTGTCGTGGAACCCGTTCGTGAAGTCGAAGAACAGTGCCAGTGCGATGACCAGCACGACAGTCAGGGTAACGAGTTCCACTGGTGTCTTTCTCGAGGCGGAGCGAATACGGACACAGTGCTCCCCGACGAGATGTTTGGGGGGAATTCACGTGCTGGCTACGGGCGGTTCACCCGCCGTACACGATCCTTACACCCTGCCCGGTCGAGGTCAACTCGACGCCGATCAGCGCCCTCCGCCGCCTCCGCCGCCTCCGCCGCCGCCGGCGAAGCCGCCGCCCGTCGAGCCGCCGGACGAGCTCGCTCCCCCACTGGTCGACCAGGACGCCGACGTACTCGACGCCGATCCGGAGAAGCCGGAGAACGCGTTCGCGAACATCGCCGCCTGGAACGGGGTGTTCGAGGCGTACCACGACGGCGCACTCCCGGCCTGCTCGTAGCGGATACCGAGTTCCTTGGCCCACTCGCGCTCCACGCCCCAGAGTACGGCGAAGGGCAGGAGCCGTTCGGTGACCCGGACGAGCTGGCCGGGGTCGCCGAGGTCCACCCGTTCGGCACCGTCGGGGCTCTGCAACATGCGGAAGCGGTCCTGCTCCGCCAGCGCCAGGTAGTCGCGGAGGCCGAGCAACTCGTCCCGCGCATCGGCACCGGTGGCGGTGAGCGGTTTCGGTGCGATGGCCAACACGATCCCGGCGAGCAGCGCGATCCCGGTCACGAAGAGCGCGGCGACCGACCAGCCGTTGTCCGCTCGCTGGGAGTAGGCGACCCCGAAGAAGACGATCCCGGCGACGCCCAGGACGGCGAGCGCCCCCACGATGATCCACGCCCGCCCGGAGGAGACCGAGCGTCGGAGGCCGAGGTCGAGGGCGTTCCGCTTGGCGGCCGCGAGTTCCGCGGTGACCGCCTTGCCGAGCGCCGGGTCGACCTCCTTCATCTCCCGCGGTCGGTTCCGGTCGGGGAAGAGCGCGGTGAGCACGCGCCGTTCCTGCTCATCCGTCGGGCTGTCGTCGAGGTACTGCAGGGAGTAGTCCTTCTTGCCCGGTCCGTCCACGATCCGGAGCTTGCCGCGGACGGCGAGGCTGACGATCTCGGCGGCCATCGACGAGGCGGCGCGACCGGCGAGGTCGCCCGCCAGCAGGAGGTTCATCTGCTTCGGGGCGGAGTACTGCGGCACGATGACGCCACGACCGGGGTGGTCCCTCCAGAAGCGCAGTCGGATCCACAGGAGTGCTCCGAGCCCCGCGGCCGACAGCGCGCCGAGGACGATCGGGACGATGGAGAAGACCGGCGCCTCGCCGGGGCGGGCCGGTTGGACGAACGTGCCCGGTTCGAACCCGATCGCGACCGTCAGCGTCTGCCGGGCCTGCAGCGGGACGGAGGAGGTCGTGAAGACGTCTCCGTCGGCGTCCTCCGCTTGGGAGAGGTCGCACGGCGAGCTGTCGTCCGGATCCCCGCGGTAGCAGGCGCCGTCACCGGTGAGCGCGTCGGCGATGTCGGGCGCGACCCGCACCGTCATGCTGGCGTCGGCGAACGGCTGGTTCCAGCCGGTCCCGGGCGCGTCCCAGTAGAACTCGTCGGAGCGTGTGTCGCGATAGGCGCCGACGACGCCGCGCTGCGTGTAGGTGATGACGTAGCTCTGCGTGCCGCGCACGTAGTCGTCCGTCCCGAGCGACAACTCGAGGAAGTCGCCGTCGCGGTCGGTCTCCCACTCCACGGGCGCACCGTCGGCGTCGGTCACCGAGACGATCTCCGTGTGCAGTGGTGCCCGGTCGAACTCGTCCGGGATCGCTCGGATGATGCCCTTGTTCTGGTCGGAGTCGGGGAACTCCGCGACGAAGGTCTCGACCGCGCGCAGCTCGGCTTGACCGTCGCCGCCACGGCTCAGGGTGTAGTCGCCGTCGAAGGACGCGAAGGTGAAGTCGGACACGTCGGTCCGAGCGTCGGCCGCGGCGGGCGGCGTGCTCGCCAGGGTCGCGACGAGTGGTGCACCCACCGCCAGGGCCAGGGCGACGAGGAGCACCCGCGACGAGCGGGCACGGACCGGGGACAGGCGACGACGTCTGGGCTTCACCCGGCCAAGTCTAGGAGGGGTGCCGGCGGGCGCGCGGACGCGCCCGCCGGGACTCACATCTCCTCGTGGGTGTTGGGGTCGCCGTCGAAGAGCCTGCCGTCCGTCCGCCCGAGTGCGGTGATCGCCTGCACCTCGGTGTCGCTGAGCTCGAAGCCGAAGACGTCGATGTTCGTGCGCTGGCGTTCCGGGGAGGCGGACTTCGGGATCGGGAGCACGCCACGCTGGTGGTGCCAGCGCAGGACGACCTGCGCTGGCGAGACGTCGTGCGCCGCGGCGGCCGCTGCGACGGGTTCCTCGGCGAACGGCGCCTGTGCCTTGCCGAGCGGGCTCCACGCCTCGGTGACGATGCCGTGCTCGCGGTGGAAGGCGAGGAGCTCCTCCTGCGGGAAGTACGGGTGCAGCTCGACCTGGTTGACGGCCGGCAGCACACCCGTCTCGTCGGCGAGGCGGGTCAGGAACTCCTCGGTGAAGTTCGAGACGCCGATGCTGCGGACGAGGCCCTCGCGCTGCAGCTGGATCATGGCCTTCCACGACTCGACGAAGCGGCCGACGGAGGGGTTCGGCCAGTGGATGAGGTACAGGTCGATGTGGTCGAGGCCGAGCGAGGCCAGGGATCCGCGGCACGAGGTGATGGTCTCCTCGAAGCCGTGGTCGCGGCCGGGCAGCTTCGTCGCGACGACGAGTTCGTCACGGGAGACGTCGGTCTCGCGGACCGCGGCGCCGACGGCGTCCTCGTTGCGGTAGTTCACGGCGGTGTCGATCAGTCGGTAGCCCGCGTCGATAGCGGACAGCGTGGCGTCGGTGCCCTCGCGGCCTCGCAGGGGGTACGTGCCGAAACCGATCGCGGGGACGCTCGAACCGTCGTTGAGCGCGAATGTTGGGATGGTCGTCATCACCCCACGCTAGACCCGGCGGCCCTCGGATGGCTCCGAGCGGGCTGGGAGGGCGCGCCTCGACTAGCGTTGGACCATGGCGAAGCTCTCTGCCCCCCGTGCCCAGACCCGACCGACCGAACGCACCCACCACGGCGACACCGTGGTGGACCCGTACGAGTGGCTCCGTGAGAAGGAGTCACCGGAGGTGATCGCACACCTGGAGGCGGAGAACGCCTACACCGAGCAGGAGACGGCCCATCTGGCCGGACTGCGCGAGCGCATCTTCCAGGAGATCAAGGGACGCACGCTCGAGACCGACCTCTCGGTCCCGACCCGTTCCGGTGCGTGGTGGTACTACGGCCGCAGTGTCGAAGGCCGCCAGTACGGCATCCAGTGCCGCATCCCGGTCGCCGACCCGGAGGACTGGACGCCGCCGACCCTGCCCGAGGGCGGCGCGGCCCCCGGCGAGCAGATCATCCTCGACGCCAACGTCGAGGCGGAGGGCCACGAGTTCTTCTCCCTCGGCAGCTTCGACGTGTCGGACGACGGCACGCGACTGCTCTACGGCGTCGACGTCGAAGGCGACGAGCGGTACACCGTCCGTGTCCGGGACCTCGCGAGTGGCGTCGACCTCGACGACGAGCTCCTCGGGACCGCGGGCGGGGCGGAGTTCTCCCCCGACGGCACCGCCATCGTCTACACGACGGTCGACGAGAGCTGGCGCCCCGACACCGTGCACCTGCACCGGGTGGGGACGTCCCAGGACGACGACACGGTCCTCTTCCACGAGCCCGACGAGCGGTTCTGGGTCGGCGCCGGATTCACCCGCAGCCGCGCGCTGCTCCTGATCGAGGCCGGCTCCTCGGTCACGAGCGAGACCCGGCTCGTCCCCGCCGACGCACTGTCCGAGGAAGCGCGGATCGTCTGGCCGCGGACCGACGGCGTCGAGTACAGCGTCGAACACCGGGTGGCCGACGGCGCAGACCGGCTGCTCATCCTGCACAACCGGGACGCGCCGGACTTCGAGCTCGTCGAGGTGCCACTCTCGGATCCGCTCGGCACGGCGCGGGTCGTCGTCGCGCACAGCAGCGAGCGCCGGCTCGAGGACGTCGAGGCGTTCGAGGCCGTGACCACCGTCTCCTATCGGCGCGACGGCCTCACGCGTATCGGCCTGCTCGACCCGACGAGTGGCGACATCGACGAGATCGCCTTCGACGAACCGCTGTCCACCGTGGGCTGGCACGGCAACAACGAGTGGGCTCAACCGATGCTCCGGTTCGGATACGGGTCCCTCGTGACGCCGTCCACGGTGCTCGAACTCGACGTCCGGTCCGGCGAACGCTTCGTGCGCAAGCAGCAGCCGGTCCTCGGCGACTACGACCCGGCAAACTACGAGCAGTTCCGGGAGTGGGCGACTGCCGAGGACGGGACCCGCGTGCCGATCTCCATCGTGCGCCGGGTCGGTGTCCAGGGGCCAGGGCCGCTCCACCTCTACGGGTACGGCTCGTACGAGGCCAGCATGGACCCGTCCTTCTCGATCGCGAGGCTGTCGATGCTCGACCGCGGCGTGACCTTCGCGATCGCCCATGTGCGCGGCGGCGGCGAACTCGGGCGCCACTGGTACGAGGACGGCAAGAAGCTCCACAAGCAGAACAGCTTCAGCGACTTCGTCGACGTGGCCGACCACCTCATCCGCGAGGGCTGGACGACGCCTGCCCGGCTCGTCGCCGAGGGCGGCAGCGCCGGCGGCCTCCTCATGGGCGCCGTGGCGAACCGTGCTCCCGACCGCTTCGCCGGCATCCTCGCCGGCGTCCCGTTCGTCGACGCGCTGACGAGCATCCTCGACCCGTCGCTCCCCCTGACGGTCATCGAATGGGACGAATGGGGCGATCCGCTCCACGACCCCGAGGTCTACGCGTACATGAAGGCGTACAGCCCCTACGAGAACGTCGACCCGGCGAAGCGCTACCCGCGCATCCTCGCGACGACGAGCCTCAACGACACCCGCGTGCTGTACGTGGAACCCGCGAAGTGGGTGGCCCGCCTGCGGGACGCCGGTGCACCGGCACTGATGAAGATCGAGATGAGCGCCGGGCACGGCGGGGTGAGCGGCCGCTACAACGCGTGGCGTGAGCGCGCCGAGGAGCTCGCCTGGCTGCTCGATGTGCTCGAACTCACGGACACCGATCCGGCCTGATCGGAAGCGACGACGCCCCTGCTCCGTCCGGAGCAGGGGCGTCGTCGGTGCGGCGCGTGTCTAGCCGAAGAGGATCGCCGCTTCGTCGTAGCGCTCCTGCGGCACGGTCTTCAGCTTGCCGAGCGCCTCTTCGAAGCGGCAGTTGACGAGTTCGGTGCCGCGGAGTGCGATCATCGTGCCCCAGTCGCCGGCCATGACGGAGTCGATGGCGGCCATACCGAGGCGGGTGGCGAGCACGCGGTCGTAGGCGCTCGGGACGCCACCGCGCTGCAGGTGGCCGAGCACGGTCGCGCGGGACTCGATGCCCGTGCGGCGCTCGATCTCGGGTGCGAGCACGTCGGCGATGCCGCCGAGACGGGGACGGTTGAACGCGTCGAGTCCCTTCTCGGAGTGCGCGGTCTCCATGGTGTCGAGCGTGAAGCCCTCGGACACGACGATGATCGGGGCGCGACCGCGCTGGTAGACGCTGTCCGCCCACTCGCAGATCTGCTCGATCGACTGCGGCTGTTCCGGGATGAGGATGGCGTGGGCACCCGCCGCCATGCCGGCGTGCAGGGCGATCCAGCCGACGTGCCGGCCCATGACCTCGATGACCATGCACCGCTTGTGGGACTCGCCAGTCGTCCGGAGCCGGTCGATGGCCTCGGTCGCGATCTCGACGGCGGTGTCGAAGCCGAAGGAGTAGTCGGTGGCGTCGAGGTCGTTGTCGATCGTCTTCGGGACGCCGACGATCTTGAGGCCGGCGTCGGTGAGCCGCTTCGCAGCGGCGAGCGTGCCCTCTCCGCCGATGGCGATGAGCGCGTCGATGCCGAGCCGGTCCATGGTGTGCTGGACGTTCTCCGGGCCGCCGTGCGGTCCTTCGAACGGGTTGGTGCGGCTCGTGCCGAGGATGGTGCCACCCTGCTTGGCGAGACCACGCACGCTGTGGCGGTCGAGCGGCATCGTCAGGCCCTCGACGACTCCTCGCCAGCCGTCGCGGATGCCGATGAACTCCTGGTTGTGGATCTTCGTCCCCTTGAGGACCGCTCCTCGGATGACCGCGTTCAGGCCGGGGCAGTCGCCGCCGCTCGTGAGCACACCAATTCTCATATCAACAGTCCTCATGGGGATCGGGGCACCTCAGGTGCCGGGAGTCATCCCCGACAATACCGTCTCGCCGACGGTGCTTCATCCGGCGTGGGCGGTCCTCCGGCCCAGAGGGTCGGTGCCTCGTCCACCGGGGTTAGGCTGCTGGGATGAGTGCCGACGACTACCTGCCCGCCGATGGCGGCATCACGATGTTCTCCACGACCTGGTGCGGGTACTGCGCCCGACTGAAGCACCAGCTGTCCGCAGCCGGCATCCCGTTCACCGAGGTCGACATCGAGCAGGTCCCGGGGACCGCCGACCTCGTCGCCTCGCTGAACGGCGGCAACCAGACGGTCCCGACGGTGATCTTCCCCGACAGCTCGACCGCGACGAACCCGTCGCTCGCTCAGGTGAAGGCGGCACTCGGCGTCTGACCAGCCGACGACGTCCGGCCGGGCGACCCGTGGTCACCCGGCCGGACGAACCGGACGTCAGGCGCCCAGCGCCTCGCGGAGCAGGTGGACGAGGGCGTTCAGCTGCACCGAGTCGACCGACGCGACGTCCTGGTCGCTGCCGTCGAGCGCGCGAGCGGCCAGGCCCTGCTTGCTGTCGATGAGTTCCGCGACCTTCGCGTCGATCGTGTGCGCGGCGATGATCCGCCAGGCGGTGACCGGCTCCTCCTGACCGATGCGGTGCACGCGGTCGATCGCCTGGGTCTGCTCGGCGGCCGTCCAGGACAACTCGGCGAGCACGACGTTGGACGCGGCCTGCAGGTTGACCCCGACGCCGGCGGCGGTGAGCGAACAGACGGCGACCGCGACCTCCGGATCGGTGTTGAACGCGTCGATCGCGGCCTGACGCGCCTGCGCGGTCTGGTCGCCGCGGAGCGACACCGTCTTCAAGCCGCGACCCGCGAACAACTGCTCGGCCGCGTTCATGACGTCGATGTGCTTCGCGAAGAACACGACCTTGCCCACGGACCTCGCGAGCTGCGCCGTGTAGTCGGCGGCGAGGACGGCCTTGGCCTGACCGATCTTGCGGATCATGGTGAACACGTTCTCCGTGCCACCGGCGGCCTTGGACTCGTCGAGCTCGGCCTGGGCGACCATGCGCATGAGGTCGGTGTTCGGCTCGTGCAGCGCGTCGACGCGCTCACCACGCGACTCCAGGACCCGCACGTAGCGGGACTTGAGCCGTTGCCCGAGCTCGGCCTCCGCGTCGCGGATGGACCGGATCGCCTCGTCGTCGAGCTCGACCGGGAGGTCGGCGACGCGCTTGGCCGGCAGGTCCTTGGCGACGTCGAGCTTCTTGCGGCGCACGATGCCCATGTCGATGACGGCGGACCGCGCGGCGGCGTAGAAGGCGTGCTCGGCCGGGGTCAGACCGGTGTCCTCGAGCCGCTCCATGAGTTCGGCGGTCGGCTTGCCGTCCTTGATCCAGCCGAGGAACTGCCAGATGGCGTTGAAGTCCTCGACGTCGTTGATGAGCGGCGTACCCGTCAGCGCGAGCAGCAGCGGGTCCTGGCCGGGCGTCGCTTTCCGGATCCGGTTCGCGAGTGACAGCACGTGCTGCGAGCGCTGGGAGTGGAGGTTCTTGATGAAGTGCGCCTCGTCGACCACCATGCCGCGGAAGCCGAGCGTCCCGAGCCAGGCGAGGTGGCGGTCGAGGACCTCGTAGTTCACGATGATGACGTCGGCGAAGGCGTCGAGCGCCTGGCCGTCGCCGTGGATGACCGTGGCGCGTCGGTGCGGCGTCCAGCGCTCGACCTCGCGCGCCCAGTTCATCTTGACGACGTTCGGGACGATGACGAGGAGTGGGTACGCCTCGGCGACCGAGGCGGCGAGGACCGACTGCGCGGTCTTGCCGAGGCCCGGCTCATCGGCGAGCAGGAAGGAACGGTGTCCTTCACGGACGCTCTCGACGAAGCGCGCCTGGTGCTTCATGACCTCGAGGCCGCGCGGCGAGAGCCGGTCGAGCTTCGGGGCCTCGGGCAGGTCCATCGAGGCCGCTCCCCCGCCGGAACCGAGCTCGAACGCCTTATACAGGGGGCCCATGAGCTCCCAGCTGTCGAGTCGTCGACGCACGGTCGGCTGCGGTGCCGCCTGGCTGAAGTCCGGGGCGAGGAACGGATTGGCCAACTGACGTGCCTTGACCGACTGCGGGATGACCTGCTTCTCGGCGAGCTCGGCCGGGACGACGGATTCCACGACGGGCTTCTCGACGGTGATGATGAGTTCGTCGGCGCTGAGTTCGGCGCCCGACTCGAGGAGCCAGTCGCGCCGGAGCCGCTGCGCGACGGGGCTCGTCGCGGCGTCGGCCTCGAGGAGCTGGATGAGCGAGGTGTCGCGCGCCGCCGTCTTGGCGAGGATGGTCGCCACACCGTCGAGACGCTTCAGGAGCTCGGCCCGCGTGGCGTCGCTGTAGCTCGTGTCGGCCTTGACCCTGGCACGTTCCTCGCGGACGAGGAAGGCGATGACCTGGTACTTGGTCCGGTTGGTTGGCCCGACCTTGCCCTTCTGCGCCTTCGCCTCGACCTCGCGCACCTTGCGGGCGAGGATGGGGATGATCGGCGCGTCGTCGTCGTGACGCGACGAGGACCCTCTGGGGTTCGAGCGGCCAGATGAACGGGTGCTGGAACGCCCCTGGGAACGGCGTTGCTGGCCGGTGTGCGGCATGCTCCTCCTGAGCAGTCGAAGAGCCTCATCGGCCGAGGGGCCGGAAGAGACGGGCGCCGGGCCCGACTGGTCGTCGTGGAGCAACAGAGCGTTGCACGAGACCGACACGGGCGCCCGACGGGCGTGTGCCCAGTCTACGCCATCGGCCGCATCGGTCGCGAGCGCTCAGTCCGGCGCGCTGTCGACGAGTCCGAACCGCTCGAGTTCGGCGTCGTCGAGCATGCGCGAGCGGATGAGGAAGCGCTGCCCCGTCGGGGCCTCGACACTGAACCCGCTGCCGCGCCCTTGCACCACGTCGATCGTCAGGTGCGTGTACTTCCAGTACTCGAACTGGGAACGCGACATGTAGACCTCGACGGGCGCGTCGAGCCCGGGCACGTCGAGCGTGTCGAGCAGGACGTCGACCGCGCCCGTGCGGAACATCCCGACGGGGTAGCACATGGGCGAACTCCCGTCGCAGCAGCCGCCGGACTGATGGAACATGAGCGGTCCGTGCAGCGCGGTCATCTCCCGCACCAGTGCGGCCGCAGCGTCGGTGACGTCGACCCGTCCGGTCATGGTGTCCTCCTTCGTCGTGTCGTGGATCCGGCCCCGCCCCTCCGCCGGTCCCTGAGCCTGTCGAAGGGCGCCCTTCGACAGGCTCAGGGACCGGATGGGGACTCAGGGACCGGATGGGGGCTCAGGGACCGGGGATGTCGATCAGAAGAAGCCCATCGGCCCCTCCGCGTAGCTCACGAGCAGGTTCTTCGTCTGCTGGTAGTGGTCGAGCATCATCTTGTGGTTCTCCCGGCCGATGCCCGACTGCTTGTACCCGCCGAACGCCGCGTGCGCCGGGTACTGGTGGTAGGTGTTCGACCAGACGCGTCCCGCCTCGATGGCCCGCCCGGCCCGGTACAGCGTCGTCGCCTCACGGCTCCACACACCGGCGCCGAGGCCGTAGAGGGTGTCGTTCGCGATGGAGATCGCCTCGTCGTAGTCGGCGAAGCTCGTGAGCGCGAGCACGGGCCCGAAGATCTCCTCCTGGAAGATCCGCATGTCGTTCGTCCCCTCGAAGACGGTCGGCTGGACGTAGAACCCGCCGCTCAACTCACCGCCGAGGTCGGCGCGCTCGCCGCCGATGAGCAGCTTCGCGCCGCCCTGCTTGCCGATGTCCATGTAGGAGAGGATCTTCTCGAGCTGGTCGTTCGACGCCTGGGCACCGATCATCGTGTCCGTGTCGAGCGGATTACCCTGCTTGATCTTGCCGATGCGGGCCAGCGCGTCGCCCACGAAGCCGTCGTAGATGGAACGCTGGACGAGCGCCCGACTCGGGCAGGTGCAGACCTCGCCCTGGTTCAGGGCGAACATCGTGAAGCCCTCCTGCGCCTTCTCGTAGTACTGGTCGTGCTCGCGCGCCACGTCCTCGAAGAACACGTTCGGGCTCTTGCCGCCGAGCTCCAGCGTCACCGGGATGAGGTTCTCGCTCGCGTACTGCATGATCAGGCGACCGGTCGTGGTCTCACCGGTGAACGCGATCTTCCGGATCCGCGGGTGGGAGGCCAGCGGGGCGCCGGCCTCGATGCCGAAGCCGTTGACGACGTTGAGCACCCCGGCCGGCAGCAGGTCCTTCACGAGGTCGACGATGAGGTGGATCGACGCCGGGGTCTGCTCGGCCGGCTTCAGCACGACGCAGTTGCCTGCTGCGAGCGCCGGTGCGAGCTTCCACACGGCCATGAGGATCGGGAAGTTCCAGGGGATGATCTGTCCGACGACGCCGAGCGGTTCGTGGAAGTGGTAGGCGACCGTGTCATGGTCGAGTTCCGAGATGCCGCCCTCCTGCGCACGGATCGCCCCGGCGAAGTACCGGAAGTGGTCGATCGCCAAGGGGATGTCGGCGGCCAGGGTCTCGCGGACCGGCTTGCCGTTCTCCCAACTCTCGGCGACGGCGATCTCCTCGAGGTGCTCCTCCATGCGGTCGGCGATGCGATTGAGGATCACCGCGCGCTCGGCGACGCTCGTCTTCGACCAGGCGGGGAACGCTTTCCATCCCGCCTCGACCGCTCGGTCCACGTCGGCCGCGGTGCCTCGGGCGATCTCGGTGAACACGGCTCCGGTGACCGGGGTCTGGTTCTCGAAGTACTGACCGTTCGCGGGCGGGACGTACTCGCCCCCGATGAAGTGGTCGTAGTGGGGGGCGTAGCTGAACACGGCACCTTCGGTACCCGGGTTGGCGTAGACGGTCATGTCACTCCTTGTCGACGACGTTGTCGGTGTCGCACCGCTCAGGTGCGTGCCGTCGACGCTAGTCGGCCGGAGGTTGCAGGAGGTTGCGTCGAGGACCGCGGACCGGATCGGCCGTCAGGACGCCGAGAGGTCGGCGTCGATCGCCTCGATGCGGGCGACGAGGCCAGCACGCTTCGGTGACCGCGGCGGCAGCAGTCGGAGGCAGGCGTGCAGGACCTCGACGTCGTCGGGCGCGGCCGCGGTCCGGATGTAGTCGTGCAGCAGGTCCGCCGAGGCGTCGGTCAGCATCGCCTCGCGGAGGCGCGTCGCGACCCGGTCGCGGAGGTCGATGACACCGGGGGCGGTGGAGTCCGGCAGGAGCGGACCCGGGTACGCGGCGAGCGCTGCGCGGTGGGCGCCGCGGTCGAGAAGGGACAGCACCTGGTGGGCGTCGAGCTGGAGCGGGGTGGTGAGCCGGTACGGCCGCGAGGCCGGCACGAGTGTCGGCGCGGTCCCGCCGAGCACCTTCCGCAGCCGGACGAGCTCCGCCCGGAGGGTGACCGACGCCTCGTCCGCGTCGTAGAGCAGCCCGGCGAGCGCGTCGGCGCTGAGGCCCTGGTGGTGCCAGGCCAGCAGGGTCAGGATCTCGGCGTGCCGTCGGCTGAGTTCGGTCGGGCGGCTCGCCCCGTGTCCGACCAGCAGGCCGGTGTCACGGCCGAGCACCTGCAGGCCGGGCCGCACCGTGGTCGTCCGGCGGGGTGTGTCCGTGCGTGGGCGACCGGCGAACCGACGGTCGGCGACCGCGCGCAGCCGCTGCACCATGATCTCGGACTCGACGGCGGCCGCGGTCGCCTCCATGAGCGGCAGTGCATGCGAGGCGACCGCCTGCGGGCCACCGGTGATGTCGATCACGCCGATGATCTGCCGGGTCTCGGGATCGTGCACCGGGACGGCCGTGCAACTCCACGGGTGCACGAGGCGGTTGAAGTGCTCGGCCGCGTGGATCTGGATGCCGTGGTCGAGTTCGAGCGCGGTGCCCGGTGCGCTCGTCCCCACCTCCCGCTCCGACCACCCGGCACCCTCGACGAAGAGCATGCCCTCCGCCCGTCGCCGCAGATGGCGGTCCCCGTCCACCCAGAGCAGTCTGCCCATGGCGTCGCCCACCGCGACGAGCATGCCGGAGTCGTCGTCCGCGTCGTTGACCAGCAGCTTGGTGATCACCGGGAGGACGCCGGCGAGCGGGTGTCCGAGCCGATGGTCGCGCAACTCGTCCTCGTCGAAGGCGAGCTCCGGCATGAGGTTGTCCGGGTCGAGATGACGGCCCATCGACCGTTCCCACGACTCGCGGACAAGCCGTCGGACGAGTCCGCGCTGCGCTTCGGCACGCGCCGGGGCCGCCAGCCACGGACTGGACACCTCACCACCACCCATCCACGTCGACCGGTTCTGCGGACAGTGTATCCGCCGCAGCCCGCCGGTCGACGGGTAACCTCAGGCGGCCGGACGGAACCGGCGGAGGCGCAGGCTGTTGAGCACGACGAACACGCTGGAGAACGCCATCGCCGCACCCGCGATCATCGGGTTGAGGAGGCCGAGGGCGGCGAGCGGGATCGCCGCCACGTTGTACGCGAACGCCCAGAACAGGTTGCCGCGGATGATCCCGAGCGTCCGTCGGGAGAGCCGCACGGCGTCGATCGCCGTGGCGAGGGAACCGGAGACGATGCTGAGGTCGGCTGCACCCTTGGCCGCATCCGTGCCCGTCCCCATGGCGATCCCGAGATCGGCCGTGGCGATCGCCGCGGCGTCGTTCACCCCGTCGCCGATCATCGCGACGCGGTGACCCGCCGACTGGAGCCGTTCGACGGCGGCGACCTTGTCGGAGGGGCTCGCGTCGGCGATCACCTCGGTGATCCCGACCTCGGCCGCGACCCGCGCTGCGACGGCCGCGTTGTCGCCGGTGAGGAGCACCGGTGTCATCCCCCGGGACACGGCACGTCCGATGGCGGCGCGGGCCTCCGGCTTCACGGTGTCGGCGACCTCGACGACGCCGCGGACCTCGCCGTCCCAGGCGACGACCACCACGGTGCTCGCACGCTCCGCGGCTGCAGCCAGGGCGCTCGCCGCGTCCGGCCCGATGCGGAAGCCCTGGTCCTCCGCGAAGGCGGGACGTCCGGCCAGCACGCTTCCGCCGTTGATCGTGCCGGTGACGCCGAGACCCTCGAGGCTCGCGAAGTCCGAGACCACCGGACGAGCTGCATCGCGGCGGGTCGCTTCCGCGACGATCGCCTCGGCGATGGGGTGCTCGGATGCCGCTTCGAGCGCCGCGCCGAGCGCGAGCACCTCGTCCGTCGCACCGGCCGCCCAGACCTCCCTGACGCTCATCCGCCCGGACGTGACGGTCCCCGTCTTGTCGAGCAGGATGCGGTCGATGCCGCTCGCCCGCTCGAGCGCCTCCGGTCCGGCGATGAGGATGCCGAGCTGCGCGCCACGCCCCGTCCCGACGAGGAGGGCCACCGGGGTCGCGAGTCCCAGCGCACACGGGCAGGCGATGATGAGGACGGCGACCGCGGCGGTGAACGCCGCCTCCATGGTCGAGCCGGTGAGCGCCCACACGATGGCGGTGCCGAGGGTGATCACCAGGACGACCGGGACGAACACGCTCGAGACGCGGTCGGCGAGCCGTTGGACCCGGCTCTTCCCGAGCTGCGCCGCCTCGACCGCCTGAGCCATGCGCGCCAGCTGCGTCTCGGCGCCGACGGCCGTCGCCCGCACGACGAGACTGCCGCCGCGTGCGATCGTGCCACCGATGACCCGCGAGCCTGCCGTGAGCTCGACCGGGACGGACTCCCCCGTCACGAGACTCTCGTCGACACTCGCCGCCCCCTCGACGACGATTCCGTCGGTGGCGACGGACTCGCCGGGACGCACGAGGAAGTGGTCTCCGACGAGCAGCTGCTCGATCGGGATACGTTCCTCGGTGCGGGTGGGCGCCATGAGGTCGGTGGGGTCCGGCGCACGGTGCCGGAGCACGGAGACCTCGGAGGCGCCCAGCGTCATGAGGTCGCGGAGTGCCTCGCCGGCGGCACGCTTCGACCGCTGCTCGATGAGGCGGCCGGCGAGCAGGAAGACGGTCACGCCGGCGGCCACCTCGAGGTACAGCGCGCTCGACGGGTCGGCGTCGGGTGCGAAGAAGGTGAACTCGTGCCGCATGCCCGTCATCCCGGCCATGCCGAAGAAGAGCGCCCAGACGGACCACAGGTACGCGGCCCCCGTCCCGAGCGTGATGAGGGTGTCCATCGTCACCGAGCCGTGCCGCAGCGTCACGAACGTCGCCCGGTGGAACGGGTACCCACCCCAGAAGACGACCGGCGTCGCGAGGGTCAGCGAGAGCCACTGCCAGTGGTCGAACTGCCAGGCGGGGATCATCGCGAGCAGCACGACGGGCAACGCCAGCACCGCACTGACGACGAGGCGGGTACGGAGCGTCGTCACGGTCGCCGAGGGGTCCGACGGCGGTCCCGACGTCGGAGTCTGCTCCCGGTTCGCCGCGGCGCGTTCGTCAGCGGGCGGACGCACCGTCGCCGTGTAGCCGGCCTTCGCGACGGCCGCGACCAGCTCGTCCGCGGTGACGGTGGAGGGCGCGGTCACCGTCGCCCGTTCGGTCGCGAGGTTGACCTGCGCCTCGACACCGTCGAGCGCGGTCAGCCGCTTCTCGACGCGTGCCACGCAACTCGCGCAGGTCATGCCCTCGATGTCGAGGTCGAGCTGGATGAGTGGAGCGCTCATCAGCGACGACCCACGAGGGTGTAGCCGGCTTCCTGGACACCGGCACCGATGGCCGCCTCGTCGGCCGATGAGGCACCCGAGACCGTGACCGTCCCCGCGTCGAGATCCACGGCGACCCCGTCGACGCCGGAGAGCGCGGAGAGCTCGGTCGTAACGGCGGACACGCAGTGCGCGCAGGTCATGCCGTCGACCCGGTAGGTGGTGGTTGCGGTGGTTTCGGACATGCGTCCTCCTCAGTGGATCGGAGCCTTCACTATACCCCCAGGGGGTACCCCTTGCAACCGTCCGCGGGACGCGATCGCCGGGTCAGCCGAGCAGGTCGAGCGCCCGCACCGCCGCCCGCTCCTCCTCGAGTTCCGCCACGGAGGCGTCGATGCGGCGCTGCCAGACGGGCGCGACGTCGAGCCCCTCGACCACCTCCCAGCGTCCGTCGACCGAGCGGGCCGGGAACGAACTCACGAGCCCCTCCGGCACGCCGTACCAGCCCTCCGACGGAAGCGCCACGGAGGTCCAGCGTTCCGGCCGGCCCGGGATCGCCGTGCCGTTCACCCAGTCATGCACGTGGTCGATGGCGGCGGCAGCGGCCGAGGCGGCGGACGACGAGCCGCGCACCGCGATGATCTCCGCACCGCGCTTCGCCACCCGTGGGATGAACTCGTCGGCGATCCACTCCTCGTCGACGAGTTCGAGGGCCGGACGACCTCCGACCGTCGCGTGGGAGAGGTCCGGCACCTGGGTCGCCGAGTGGTTGCCCCAGATCACGACGCCGTCGATCTCGGACACGGGTGCGCCGGTCTTGGCGGCCAACTGCGCGACGGCACGGTTGTGGTCGAGTCGGGTCAGGGCGGTGAACCGTTCGGCCGGCACCCCGCCTGCCGCCGACTGCGCGATGAGTGCGTTCGTGTTGGCCGGGTTGCCCACCACCAGGACGCGCACGTCGTCGGCCGCGCCGGCTCCGATCGCCGCGCCCTGCGGTGCGAAGATCCCGCCGTTGGCCGCGAGGAGGTCGGCTCGCTCCATGCCCGGACCACGTGGACGGGCACCGACGAGCAGGGCGACGTCCACCCCGTCGAAGGCGCGCGACATCTCGGTCGTCGCCTCGACCCCCGCCAGGAGCGGGAACGCGCAGTCCTGCAGTTCCAATGCCGTCCCCTCGGCCGCTCCGAGACCCTGCGGGATCTCGAGCAGGCGCAGGACGACGGGCCGATCCGGCCCCAGCAGCTGACCTGACGCGATGCGGAAGAGCAGGGAGTAGCCGATCTGGCCTCCGGCTCCGGTGACGGTGACGACGGTGGGTTCGCTCATACGCCCACGCTACTTCGCGGCCTCCGGCGTGGGTCGGGAGGCCTGCATGTCCGCCTCTGCGGAGTCCACTGCGTCGTGCTCCTCGGGAGACACCGGGCCAACCCGGCTCTTCCGCTGGGCCGAGGTCTCGGACGGCAGCGCGACCGCCGCCTCCGTGATGCGGTTCGCCATCCCGTTGAAGATGATCCCGTGGAAGGGCAGGATCGCGAACCAGTAGAGGCGTCCGCCGAGCCCCTTCGGGAAGAAGACGGCGCGCTGCCGGTAGACCGAGCCGTCGCCGACCGGGGTCGCGCTCATCTCGAGCCATGCCAGACCGGGCACGCGCATCTCGGCGCGCAGGCGCAACATCCGACCGCGTTCGAGGTACTCCACGCGCCAGAAGTCGAGGGCGTCCCCGACGCTCAGGTGCTGCGGATCGTCGCGACCACGTCGCAACCCGACACCACCGACGAGCTTGTCCATCCAGCCACGGATCGCCCACGCCAACGGGAAGGAGTACCAACCGTTCTCGCCGCCGATGGACTCGATCACCGAGAAGAGACGGTCGGCGCTCGCGGAGGTCTTCCGTTCCTTGAGATCGATGTAGACGGTGTGTCCGGCCCAGTCGGGGTCGCTCGGCAGCGGGTCGCTCGGCGCGCCGTCCACGGTCGCGTTCCGCCAGGAGGTCTCGACCTCACCGTCGCGCATGCGCTGCAGCGCGAGGCGCACCGCGCGTCGGTACCCCGTCAGACCGCCCTCCGGCGGCGGGATGACCGCGTCGATGTCGTGGTCGCCCATGACGCAGTCGACGAGCAGCGACTCGATGATCGGCGACGCGAGCCGGCGCGGGATCGGGGTCACGAGGTTCACCCACTGCGAGGCCAACCACGGGGTGAGGACCGGGAGCGGCGCGATCGGGCGCTGCGGGAGGCCGGCCTCGACCGCATAGCCGTTCATCATCTGTCCGTACCGGAGGACGTCGGGGCCGCCGATGTCGAAGGCCCGGTTCACGTCGCGGTCGACCTCGGCGCTCGCCAGCAGGTAGTGCAGGACGTCACGGACCGCGATCGGCTGGATGAAGTTCCGGACCCAGCGCGGTGCCGGCATGTACGGCAGGATGTCCGTCAGATGGCGGATCATCTCGAAGGAGGTCGATCCCGAACCGATGACCACGCCGGCCTGCAGGACGATCGTCGGAACGCCCGAGGCGAGCAGGATCCGCCCGACCTCGGTGCGGGACCGCAGGTGCTTCGACAGCTCGACGCCCTCGGGGTGCAGGCCACCGAGGTAGACGATGCGCGACACCCCTGCCGCGGCAGCGCCGGCGGCCACGTGCTCGGCGGCGTCGAGCTCCGTCTGCTCGAAGTCGCCCTTGCCGCCCATGGAGTGCACGAGGTAGTAGACGACGTCGACGTCCACGCAGGCCAATGCGACCTGAGCCGCGTCACCGAGATCACCCTCGACGACCTCCACCTGATCGCGCCAGGGCACGTCGGTGAGCTTCTGCGGCGAGCGCACGAGCACCCGGACCGTGTACCCGGCCTCCAGCAGCCGCGGCACGAGCCGCCCGCCGATGTAGCCGGTGGCACCCGTGACGAGCACGCGCTTCGGAGTCGATGATTCGGTCATGGATGCAACGTTACGACGCGTCGACGACAGCGGCGCCCGGCTGTACAGCCGGGCGCCGCTGTGCAAGCACCCCGTGGGCGTTGCGATCCGCTAGAGGAGCGCCTTCGTGTGCCAGACGGTCTTCACCTCGGTGAACGCGGTGATCCGGTCGAGACTCGCGGGGACCGAGCCCCGGGAACCGTTCGGGCGGACCACCCGCTTGAGCGTCTCGGCCGCGAGGACCTCGAGCTCGATCCAGTCGAGCTCGCCGGCGCCGGCGAGGTCGATCGCGTTGACGTCGGCGTGCGATGCGAGCCACGGAGCCATCTCAGCCGGCGATCCGGTCAGCACGTTCACGACACCGCCGGGGACGTCACTCGTGGCGAGCACCTCGGCGAGGCTGATCGACGAGAGCGGCAGGCGCTCGCTCGCGATCACGACGGTCGTGTTCCCCGCGACCAGCGCTGGAGCGACGACGCTCACGAATCCGAGGAGCGACGAGTCCTGCGGCGCGATGAGCGCGACGACGCCAGTCGGCTCCGGAACCGAGAGGTTGAAGTACGGACCCGAGACGGGGTTCGCTCCCCCGACCACCTGGACGTACTTGTCCGCCCAGCCCGCGTACCAGACCCAGAGGTCGATGGCCTCGTCGACCTGTGCTGCGGCCTTCGCCTGCGAGACGCCTTCAGCCTGGACGATCTCCTCGATGAACTGCGCCCGCCGACCCTCGAGCAGCTCGGCGATACGGTACAGCACCTGCCCGCGGTTGTAGGCGGTGGCACCAGACCAGCCGGCCAGCGCCGATCGTGCGGCGACCACCGCGTCGCGGGCGTC
The DNA here is from genome assembly GCF_014841395.1 of Plantibacter sp. CFBP 13570. NCBI lineage: Bacteria > Bacillati > Actinomycetota > Actinomycetes > Micrococcales > Microbacteriaceae > Plantibacter > Plantibacter sp. CFBP 13570. The sequence continues at coordinate 38,916 of NZ_JACYTW010000024.1, forward strand.
CTTCCGCGAGGCGAGCGATGCGTTCGCGAGGAACTCCCCCTTGGCGTTCGTCACCTCGTACGTCCTTCCGGATTCGCTGCGTGGGAACTTGCCGCCGATGGCGAGCTTGTAGGTCTTCGGGATGGTGAGCCGGCTCATCGCTGGGCTCCCTTCTTGGCAGCCTTGGGAGCTGCGGTGGGGGCGGACACTGCGGAACCGGCCGGCGCGAGGTAGGCACCGAGCCCGTGGCGACCACCCTCGCGGCCGTACCCCGACTCCTGGTACCCGCCGAACGGGCTGGCTGGATCGAACCGGTTGAAGGTGTTCGCCCAGATGACGCCGGCGCGGAGCTTGTCCGCGACCGCGAGGATCCGGCTGCCCTTGTCGCTCCAGATCCCGGCCGACAGTCCGTACGGGGTGTTGTTCGCCTTCGCGATGGCCTCCGCGGGCGTCCGGAAGGACATGACCGAGAGGACCGGCCCGAAGATCTCCTCGCGGGCGATCCGGTGACTGGTGGACACGTTCGTGAAGATCGTCGGCGCGAACCAGAACCCGTTCTCGGGCAGCTCGCAGTCCGGGCTCCACCGTTCGGCGCCTTCGAGCTCGCCGATGTCCGAGAGCTCGCGGATGCGGGCCAACTGCTCGGCCGAGTTGATCGCGCCGACATCCGTGTTCTTGTCGAGCGGGTCGCCGACGCGCAGCGTCTGCAGACGGCTCTTCAAGCGGTCGACGACCTCGTCGTGGATGCTCTCCTGGACGAGGAGCCGTGATCCGGCGCAGCAGACGTGACCCTGGTTGAAGAAGATGCCGTTGACGATGCCTTCGATGGCCTGGTCGATCGGTGCGTCGTCGAACACGATGTTCGCGGCCTTGCCACCGAGCTCGAGCGTCAGGCGCTTGTCGCTGCCGGCGATGGTCTTCGCGATCTCGCGCCCGACGGCGGTCGACCCGGTGAAGGCGACCTTGTTGACGTCGGGGTGGCGCACGATCGCCGCGCCGGTCGCTCCGGCACCCGTGACGATGTTCACGACACCGGCCGGCAGCTCGGCCTGCTGGAGGATCTCAGCGAAGATGAGTGCCGTGAGCGGCGTGGTCTCGGCCGGCTTGATGACGACCGTGTTGCCGGCGGCGAGCGCCGGTGCGACCTTCCACGCGAGCATGAGGAGCGGGAAGTTCCACGGGATGACCTGCCCGGCCACGCCGAGGGCACGGGGGTTCGCGCCGAGGCCCGCGTAGTCGAGCTTGTCGGCCCAACCGGCGTAGTAGAAGAACCAGGCGGCGACGAGCGGGACGTCGACGTCGCGGGACTCCTTGATCGGCTTGCCGTTGTCGAGGCTCTCCGCCACGGCGAGCTCGCGGGCGCGCTCCTGGACGAGGCGCGCGATCCGGAAGAGGTACTTGCCGCGGTCGGCGCCCGACAGCTTCGACCACACGCGGTCGTAGGCACGCCGCGCGGCGGTGACGGCGCGATCGACGTCGGCGTCACTCGCCGCGGAGATCGTCGCGATCGACTGCTCGGTGCTCGGTGAGATCGTCTGGAAGGTCCCGCCCGTGCCCTCGGTGAACTCCCCGTCGATGAAGAGGCCGTACTCGGAACGGAGGTGGAGGACGGAGGTGGACTCCGGGGCTGGTGCGTATTCGAGGAAGCTCATGATGTCCTAGTCGATGGTGACGTAGTCGGGGCCGGAGTAGTGGCCGGTGGTGAGTTTCTGACGCTGCAGGAGCACGTCGTTGAGGAGGCTCGAGGCACCGAATCGGAACAGGTGCGGCTGGAGCCACTCCTCGCCGACCGTCTCCGCGACGGTCACGAGGTACTTGATCGCGTCCTTCGAGGAACGGATGCCGCCGGCGGGCTTCACACCGATCTGCTCACCGGTGAGGCGGTGCCAGTCCCGGACGACCTCGAGCATGAGGAGGGTCACCGGGAGGGTCGCGGCGGGCGCGACCTTGCCGGTGGACGTCTTGATGAAGTCGCCGCCCGCGAGGATGGCGAGCCAGGAGGCGCGCTTCACGTTGTCGTAGGTGTTCAGCTCGCCGGTCTCGAGGATGACCTTGAGGTGCGCCGAGGTGCCGTCGCTCCGACGGCAGGCCTCCTTGACCGCGACGATCTCGTCGAAGACCTGGCCGTACCGGCCGGAGAGGAACGCACCCCGGTCGATGACCATGTCGATCTCGTCCGCTCCGGCGTCGACGGCGTCGGCCGTGTCCGCCAGCTTGACCGCGAGGGAGGCGCGTCCGCTCGGGAAGGCCGTCGCGACCGCCGCGACGTTGATGCCACCGGCGTCGTGTGCCGCACCCGGCTGCGTGTGCGCCGCGCCGAGTGCCTCGACGGCGTACGGCACCATGTCGCCGTAGACGCAGACCGCGGCGACGCGCGGGGTGGACGGATCCCCGGCGTCCGGGGTGATCGCCTTGGCCACGAGGGAGCGCACCTTGCCGGGGGTGTCGGCGCCCTCGAGGGTGGTGAGGTCGATGAGTTCGATGATGCGGTCGAGGGCCCAGGCCTTCGACGTCGTCTTGATCGAGCGCGTGCCGAGGTCCGCTGCGCGCTGTTCGAGCCCGACGGCGTCGACGCCCGCGAGGCCGTCGAGGTAGCGTCTGAGGCTGGCGTCGGTGACGGGGCCGTCGACGAGTTCGAGCGCCGTCGGCTTCGCCACGAGGTCGCCTGGTGGAGTGGTCATGGTGCGTTCCTTCCGAGCAGTTCCTGCTCCGGGGTGTGCTGCTTGGCGGATGATGGTTCGTGGTCGGCGAGGAGTGCCGTCGCGGTCGCCTCGTCGGTGACGAGCACGGTGCAGAGGCCGCTGCTGACGACGGCTCTCGCGACGGCGTGCTTCTGGGCTCCGGCGATGACCGCGATGCTGCGACCGGCACGCCGGAGCGCTTCGAGTCCGAGCCCGACCGTGCGCTCGTCGAGGGTGGGGTCGACGATCATGCCCTCGGCGTCGATGTAGCGCCCGACGACATCGCCGACGGCACCACGTGCGACCAGGACGTCGACGTCCGCGGCCGTGAGGTAACCGCTGTGGACGAGGGCGGAGTCCGGTCCGGCCACGCCGGCACCGTACAGGTAGGTGTCGGCCGCTGCGGCCGTGCTGAGCACCTCCGCGACGGTGCGGTCCGACTCGATGCTCAGCTTCGTCTCCAGGCGCTCGAAGATCGCCGGGCTCGGGAGCAGGGTGACGTCGCCACGGCCCTTCTCGGCGATCCGTGCAGCCGTGGCGGCCGCGGTGCCGACGCGCTGGTTGAGGCTCACGCCGCCGTTGATCTGCACGACGGAGAGCCCCGTCGCCCAGCCGTCGGACAGGTGGTCGGCGATGTCGCGGAGTGTCCTCCCCCAGCTCACGCCGAGCGTCCGCGGCACCGGTCGCATGGCACCGAGGTAGTCGGCCGCCGCGCGCGCGACGCGTTCGTGGAGGTCTGCACTGTCACTCGGACTCGGCACGACGACCGCGTCCGTGAGTCCGAAGCGCTCGCGGAGCGCCCGTTCGAGTGGGAGGCGGCGTGCGCGCGGGTGCACGATCTCGATGCGGATGTAGCCGAGTTCGCGGGCTTGGGCGAGGAGCCGACCGACCTTCCACCGCGTGATGCCGAGCAGCGCGCCGATCTCGTCCTGGGTCTTCGTCTCGTCGTAGTACAGCTCCGCGGCGCGCACCGCGAGCAGCTCGTCGCTTTCGATCACCTCGGGCCTCCTCCGGATCGTCTCCAGCCTAGGACGCCGTCACCACCCGGACAACGCCTGTTGGTACCCATGCTCAGATGAGCAGAGGCCGGTGCGCGGATGCGCATCGCCGCCGGGGATCCGTCCGGAGGTCGAAACAGACCGGTCAGCGACCGCGTGCTGCGAGGTCTGCCTCGATCGTCGTCGGTCGGCCGGTGATCCGGCCGGCGATGGCGCACAGCGCGCCCGTGGCCAGCAGGAGCAGCAACGGGACGGTCCACGATCCGGTCACGGCGTGCAACAGGCTCACGACCAGGGGGCCGAGTGCACCGAGGGTGTAGCCGACGCTCTGCACGAAGCCGCTCAGGGCGACCGCGCCCTCGTGGGTCGCCGTCCGCAGGTTGATGAGCACGAGGGCGAGCGGGAACAGCAGCGGGCCGAGCCCGGCCAGCAGCACCCACAGCCACGTGAGCGTCGCCGGCCACAGGAGCAGCCCGAGATAGCCGAGCACGAAGCACGCGCTCGCGACGTAGACGAGGACGGCTACGTTCCGCAGCCTCGCGACGAGCATCGGGACGATCAAGCTCGCCGGGACACCCATCGCGGAGAAGAGCGAGAGCAGCAGGCCACCCTGGGCCGGGGTGACGCCGGCGACGTCACCGACGATGGTCGGGAGCCAGGTGAACATCGCGTAGGCGTTCAGCGACGAGGTGGCGAACACCGCCGCGATGGCCCACGAGATCGGCGAGCGGTGGACGAACACGCGCCCGGCGCGGGGCACCTCCTCGATCTCGGGGTCCGTCGCGGCGGCGGCCCGGGCATCCCGACGCTCCCGGACGATGAGCGTGATCCAGGGCAGCACGGCGAGCATGGCGACGATGGACCACACCCCGAGCGACACCTGCCACCCCGCCGCATCGGCGACCGGTACGGCGATCAGCGGCGGGATGAACGTGCTGACCGACAGGACCGTCGCATAGACGGAGGTGACGAGGCCGACGCGGTCGGGGAAGTACTTCTTGACCAGCGGTGGGAGCACGACGTTGCCGATGCCGATCCCGGCGAAGCAGAGCGCACTCCCGATCGCGAGGACGGCGAAGTCGGGGGCGAGCGAGCGCATGAGGTGCCCGGCCACGATCGACCCGAGTGCGATGAGCAGCACCGGCTCGAGGTGCAGCCGACGCACGAGTCGCGGGGTGAAGACGCCGAAGAGGGCGAAGCACAGTGGCGGCAGCATCCCGAGGAGCCCCAGCCCGACCGACCCCACGCCGATGTCGCCGTCGATCTCGGCGAAGATCGGCGACAGCGAGGTGACGGCCGTGCGGAGGTTCGCCGCGACCAGCACGATACCGACGAGCGCGAGGGCCCTCCCCCGCCACAGGGGCGGGGTTTCGGGAGTCACGCGCCCCAGTTCGGCGACGGCGCCACGACACGCTCGATCGGTGCGGCGTCCGAACCGATCACGCCGACCGCCCAGGACCGGGATTCGACTCCCGGCTCGTCCCCCACCGGCGGGATGGGCGTGACGTCGGCCCGGATGAACACCCCTGGCGTACCGCCAGGCAGGGTGTAGCGCTGGACATCCTCCGGTGCGGCTCCATCGGCACCCGAGACCTCCGCAGCCACGGCTTCGGTGTCGTCGCCCACAGCGTAGCCACCGACCACCTCGATCCGGACACCCGACTCCTCGGCGGACTCGACGAACACGACCGTCGCAGGGGTGTACGGCTCGCTCTGCTCGACGTCGCTCTCGACGACGGCCAGGCCACCCCAGGTGTAGCGGGTGCCGGGTGGGGTCTCGTTCCCAGCGGGATCGGCTGAGACGACGGGGTCTGCGCCGAACGCGGCCGTGAGGGCTGCAACGAGCGATGCGGCGGGGTCGAAGTAGCGCGCAGAGGCGATCAGCGTGTCGTCCTCCGCGACGACCTCCACGGTCTCCGCGCCGATCACGACGCGCGAGGCCACCGGCGCGGGTGCCGCCGTGGGTGTGGACGACGTTGCGGTCGTCGTCGGGCTGGCACTCGGCGCAGCCGCTTGCGGCGCACAGCCGACGAGGAGCAGGAGACCCGCGACGAGCGCAGGCAGGACACGAAGACGTGAGTGCATGGTTGGATTCCCCCGGGTGATGTGGCCCGAACGGGCGTTCACCAGCCTATCGATCGGCACGTTCATGCGCGTCGGAGACACCCCGAGACGCGGCGCGTCGGCTAGGACAGCATGCGGCGCGCGCGCTCGACGTCGTCGGTCATCTGCACGATGAGCGGCTCGATCCCGGTGAACGCGACCATGCCGCGGATGCGCTCGACGAACTGCACCTCGACCTCGTCGTCGTAGAGGTCGAGATCGGTCTCGTCGAGGACGTAGGCCTCGACCTGCTTCTGCGGGACGCCGTCGAAGGTCGGGTTGTTCCCGACCGAGATCGCCGCCGGATACCGACGTCCTCGCCAGAACAGCCAACCCGCGTACACGCCGTCCGCGGGGATGAGACCCTGCGAATCGGGAGACAGGTTGGCGGTCGGGAAGCCGAGTTCCCGGCCACGCTTGGCACCGTGGACGACGACGCCCCGCACACCGGGCGGACGACCGAGGAGTCGCGACGCCTCGCGGACGTCACCCTCCTCGAGGAGTTCGCGGATCCAGGTGGACGACACCCGACGCCCGCCGCCGGGACGGACGTCGTCGACGACGCGCACGGAGAAGCCGTAGACCTCACCGAACGACTCGAGCGTGGCGACTGTTCCGAGGCCGCGATGGCCGAAACGGAAGTCTTCGCCGACGAGCACCGTCCTGGCGTGCAATGCTCCGACGAGGATCGAGGTGACGAACTCCTCCGGCGTGAGCTGGGCCAGTGTCTGGTCGAAGCGCAGCAGCAGGGCCGCGTCGACCCCGGCGTCCGCCAGGAGACCGAGCTTCTGCTCGTTGCTCACGAGCGACGCCGGGCAGCGGTCGGGGTTGATGAGACTCAGCGGGTTGCGGTCGAAGGTGACGGCGACGGAGCTGAGACCGGCTGCCGCGGCCTCCTCGAGGAGCGCGGCGACGACCGCACGGTGACCCGTGTGGACGCCGTCGAACTTGCCGATGGTGACGGCCGACGGTCCGAACGCGTCGGGGACCTGGTCGAGCTCGGTGAACGTGATCATTTGCCGGTACGCCGATGTCCGGCCAACCACCACAGTCCGAGGACCGGGAGGACGAGCGGGATGTAGACATAGCCGCGGCCGAAGCCGGACCAGACCGTGTCGTGGGGGAACAGCTCGGGATCGAGCAGGCTCAGCAAGCCGACGATCAGGACCCCGGCGAGCTCGAAGGAGATCGTGGCCCAGGCGATCCGCCGCCAGACGGCGCCTGGAGCGACGAGCGAGACGGTCGCCAGGATGTACACCACCGCGGCGACGGCCGAGAGCAGATAGGCCAGTGGCGCCTCGTCGAACTTGGTCGTGATCTGCACCACGGACCGGCCGGTGGCGGCGAGCGCCAGGATGCCGTAGACGGCGACGAGCACGACCCCGACACCACGGACGCGTGGGCGGGCTGGAGCGGTGGTGGGGAGAGGCATGACCCGACGATTCTATGCGACGCAGGCCCTCGCCCAGACACTTCGCGACGGTCACGCGAGCTGCGGTGCCGTCGTCCTCAACCGCCGTCGGTGCGCCGACGGTCAGCCGAGCTGGACGGTCCAGATCTGCTCCATGCGGTAGAGCATCACCGCGATCGCGAGACAGACGACGCCGAGGACGACCGTCGACCATCGGGTGCGCTCGACGAGCGCCCAGAACCCGCCGGCGATCGGCAGGATCATCGCGGAGACGAGGTAGGTGTAGAACTCGGGCACACTCCCCGTGGCGGTGTTCCCGAACGCGGGCGCGGCGATCGCCACCACCAGTTGCGCGATGAGGAGGACCTCGACGAGTGCCGTCGCCCCCATCGTCAGGTCGTTCGGCGCGCGCCCGGCGAACCCGAGCACGATGCAGAGGAGCCCGGCCACGACCGCGACCGCGATCTGGGCGAGGGTGAACCACTCGATCATGCCGATTCCTCCGCCGGGAAGTTCACGACCGACTTGAGCAAACCGCCACGGCGCTCGACGAGCCCCACCAGTCTGCCGTCCGGCGCGAGGGCGGCGATCGGACCGGTGTGGCCGGCCGGCAGCTCGCGTTCGAGCCGCTTCCCGTGGCCGAGGTCGACCGCCTCCTGCTCCGTGAGCTCGAGGGCACCGAACAGGCGCTTCGCGACGTCGGCCGGGTGCAACAGCGCCGTCTCAACGTCGAGGTCGTCGATCGTCGACGCGTCTGTGACGTCGAAGGGTCCGATCCGGGTCCGGCGAAGCGCGGTGAGATGGCCGCCGACGCCGAGGGAAGCCCCCAGGTCGCGGGCGAGGGCACGGATGTAGGTGCCGGAGGAGCAGACGACCCGGACGTCGACGTCGACGGCCGCACCATCCCGACGGATGGCCAGCACGTCGAACGCACTGACGGTGACCGCACGGGACTTCAGCTCCACCTCGATCCCCTCGCGGGCCAGGGCGTAGGCGCGCTTCCCACCCACCTTGATGGCGCTCACCGTGCTCGGCACCTGCTCGATGTCGCCCGTCAGCGGACGGATCGCGGCGATGATCGCATCGTCGTCCACCGCTGCCACCGCGGCCTGGTCGGCGCGCTCGGTGACCTCACCTTCGGCGTCGTCGGTGGAGGTCGCCTCGCCGAGGCGGATGGTCGCCGTGTACTCCTTGTCGAGACCGACGATGAACGTCAGCAGTCGGGTCGACGAGCGCGTGCCCAACACGAGCAGCCCGGTGGCCATGGGATCGAGCGTTCCCGCATGCCCCACCTTGCGCGTGCCGGCGATCCGTCGCACCCGGGCGACCGCGTCGTGGGAGGTGTGCCCCTGCGGTTTGTCGATGAGGAGGATACCGGGACGGGCGGACGCCGACCCGGGTGCTGCTGTGCTGTTCTCGACCACCTTGCAACGGTACCAGCGGCGGTCGGCACCGCCGGGCGGCCGGAGCACCCCTGGGCGGCGGCGCTCAGCAGAAGTCGGCGAAGATCCGCCGTGGGTGCCGCTCGTCCGTGTTGTCCACGAGGGCGGTCGCCCGCGCGGTCGGGTCGTCGTCCTTGCGGTAGAGCGCCTGCCCGCCCACGTAGCGCGCGTTGGACGGCGCCGTCGGGTCGCCGTCGACGCCGAGGCGCTCGTGCAGCCGCTCGTAGGCCGTCGCCATCGGGACGTCGAGCCAGACCGACGCATGCCAGAGGCCGCGGAGCTCGGGACGGTTCAGGAAGACGCCGTCGACGATGAGGACGGCGTCCTGCGGGCCGGTCGTCCAACGCAAGGGAGCGCCGACGTCGCGCTGCTCGTCGAACCCGACGAGTTGGAAGCCGGCGCTGCCCGCCAGTCGGAAGGGTTCGACGAGCACCCGGCGGAACAGCGAATAGTCGAACGAGTCGAGCCAGTAGCCCTCGGCCGAGTCCCGCCCCCGCGCGTACCGTTCCTCGCGAGGACGGTGGAAGTCGTCGATCGAGGCACGGAACACCGCGCGTCCGGCCTCGTCGAACACCTCGGCCAGTCCGTCGGCGAACGCCGCCGTGCCGGAGCCGCTGACGCCGTCCACCGCGATGAGGGTGCGGCCTCGTGGGTAGTCCCGCTGGAACTGGTCTCGCAGCTGCCGGAGCAACTCGATCCGTGGTGTCGTGACGAGCTTCATGGCGCCGAGCCTACCCGCGCGGATCGTAGGCTGGTGCGGTGCCGCCCGAACCCTCCGACCTCGCCCCGCTCGTGACGGGATGGTTCCGCACCAACGCGCGCGACCTCCCGTGGCGACGCCCGGGGTTCCCCGCCTGGGGCACGCTCGTGTCGGAGTTCATGCTCCAGCAGACGCAGGTCAGCCGGGTGATCCCGCGGCTCGAGGAGTGGCTCGGGCGCTGGCCGACGCCCGCCGACCTGGCGGCCGAACCACCGGCCGAAGCCGTCCGCGCCTGGGGCCGACTCGGCTATCCGCGCCGAGCGCTCTGGCTCCATGCGGCGGCCACCCAGATCGCCGAACGGCACGACGGCATCGTCCCGTCGGACGTGGATCAGCTCCTGGCGCTCACCGGCATCGGCGACTACACCGCCCGCGCCGTCGCCGTCTTCGCCTATGGGGACCGGCACCCGGTGGTGGACACGAACACCCGACGGGTCATCGCCCGCGCCGTCCGCGGCCAAGGCGAGCCCGGCCCACCGAACGCCAAGGCGGACCTCCCCGCCATGGAGGCGCTCCTGCCGGAGTCCCGCTCGGAGGCAGCCGTCTTCAACGCAGGGTTGATGGAGATCGGCGCGGTGGTCTGCACGGCTCGAGCCCCGCGGTGCGAGGAGTGTCCGCTCCGCGAGGTGTGCGCGTGGCGCGCGGCGGGATACCCGGCCTACGACGGACCGGTCAAGACGAAGCAGAAGCAGTTCGCGGGCAGCGACCGACAGGTCCGGGGCATCATCATGGCCGAGCTCCGCTCGACCCACCGCTCACTGACGGACGAGGAGCTCCGGGCGCTCTGGCCCGACGGCGAGCAGTTCGACCGCGCACTCGCCGGACTGGTCGCCGACCGCCTCGCGGTGCGCGTCGACGGCGGGTACGCCCTCCCCCACGACTGACCGGTCCCTGAGCCCTGCCCGGTCTCTGAGCCTTATGCGGCCCCTCAGCCCGAACCGCCCCTGAGCCCCAAACGGCCCCTCAACCCCAAACGGCCCCTCAGCCTCAAACGGCCCCTGAGCCTGTCGAAGGGCGCACTTCGACAAGCTCAGTGACCGAACGAAGGAATCCGCACTTCGACAAGCTCAGTGACCGAACGAAGGAATCCCGTCGTCGACAGGCTCAGTGACCGGATGAAGGAATCCCGGTCCCTGAGCCTGTCGAAGGGGTTGTGCGAGGTGTCTAGTCCTCGGCGTCCACGTCGCGCGGCTTGACGTAGGGGTCCTCGTCGCCGGCGTAGGCGGCACCGGCGGCAAGCCCGGCCACCTCGGTGTCGCGGTTCTTCGCCTCGCGCAGCAGGTCTTCGATGTGCTGCGCGTTCTCCGGGATCGCGTCCAGGAAGAAGTCGAGGCTCGGGGTCAGCCGGGTGTTGATGTTGCGGCCGATCTCGGCACGCAACAGGCCCTTGGCGGACTCGAGCGCGGCCGAGGTGTCGGCGCGTTCCTCGTCGGAGCCGTACACCGTGTAGAACACGTTCGCGTGCTGGAGGTCGCCGGTCACCTGTACATCGGTGATCGTCACGAAGCCGAGCCGCGGGTCGCGGATGCCCTTGTCGAGCCGTTTGGCGATGACTTCCTTGATGCGGTCCGCCAACTTGCGGGCCCTGGGGTTCTCTGCCATCTCGTCCTCCTCTGATGACCGTCGGGCGGAGGGCCGCCCGACGGATGCTGCACACACAATACAAGCAGGAATCCCCGCCGCCCTCCCGGAGGAGGACGACGGGGACCGGCCGAGCGGACTAGCCGCGCGGCTTCTCCTTCATTTCGATCGTCTCGATCTCGTCACCGATCTGGATGTCGTTGAACTTGCCGAGACCGATACCGGCCTCGAAGTCCGTACGCACCTCGGTGACGTCGTCCTTGAACCGACGCAGCGATTCGATCGCCAGGCTGTCGCCGACCACGACGCCGTCGCGGATGACCCGCGCCTTGGCGTTCCTCGTGATCGTGCCCGAGCGGACGATGACACCCGCGATGTTGCCGAACTTGGAGGAACGGAACACCTCGCGGATCTCGGCGACACCGGACTGGACCTCTTCGTACTCGGGCTTGAGCATGCCGGTGAGGCTCTGCTCGACGTCCTCGAGTGCGTTGTAGATGACCGAGTAGAACCGGACGTCCACACCCTCACGGGCCGCACGCTCGCGGGCCTTCGGGTCGGGGCGCACGTTGAACCCGATGATGATCGCGTTGTCGATCGTGGCGAGGTTGACGTCGGACTCGGTGACCGCACCGACACCGCGGTGGATGATCCGCAGCTGGACGCTGTCGTCGACGTCGATCTTGAGCAGCGACTCCTCGAGTGCCTCGACGGCACCGGAGACGTCACCCTTGATGATGAGGTTGAGCGACTCGACCTTGCCCTCTTCGAGTGCACGGGTGAAGTCCTCGAGCGAGATGCGCTTGCGAGCCTTGGCCAGAGCGGCGTTGCGCTCCGCGGCTTCACGCTTCTCGGCGATCTGACGCGCGGTGCGGTCCTCCTCGGTGACGAGGAAGGTGTCGCCGGCCCGAGGAACACTCGAGAGGCCCTGCACCTGGACGGGACGCGAGGGACCCGCCTCGGCGACGGTGTCGCCGTTCTCGTCGACCATCGCACGGACGCGGCCGTAGGCGGTACCGGCGACGATCGCGTCACCGACGCGGAGCGTACCCGACTGGATGAGGACGGTCGCGACGGAACCGCGGCCCTTGTCGAGCTTGGCCTCGATGGCCACACCGCGTGCATCCTTGTTCGGGTTGGCGCGCAGGTCGAGACCGGCGTCCGCGGTGAGCAGCACGGCGTCGAGGAGGTCCTTGATGCCGGTGCCGGCACGAGCCGAGACGTCGACGAACATGACGTCTCCGCCGTACTCCTCGGCGACGAGGCCGTATTCGGTCAGCTGCTGGCGCACCTTGGCCGGGTTGGCGTCGGGCTTGTCCACCTTGTTGACCGCGACGACGATCGGCACGTTGGCCGCCTGCGCGTGGTTCAAGGCCTCCACCGTCTGCGGCATGATGCCGTCGTCGGCCGCGACCACGAGGATCGCGATGTCGGTGACCTGCGCACCACGAGCACGCATGGCGGTGAACGCCTCGTGACCAGGGGTGTCGATGAAGGTGATCGGACGCTCGATGCCCTCGTGCTCCGCGACGACCTGGTACGCACCGATGTGCTGCGTGATGCCACCGGCCTCACCGGCGACGACGTTCGCGTTGCGGATGGCGTCGAGGAGGCGGGTCTTACCGTGGTCGACGTGACCCATGACGGTGACGACGGGAGGACGGATGGCGAGGTCCTCGTCGGACTCGTCCTCCAGCTCCTGGTCGAGGTCGATGTCGAAGCCCTCGAGGAGCTCCCGGTCCTCGTCCTCGGGCGAGACCATCTGGATCTTGTAGCCGAGCTCGGAACCGAGCACGTCAAAGGTCGCCTCGTCGAGCGACTCCGTCGCCGTCGCCATCTCACCGAGGTGGAACAGCACGGTGACGAGGTTGCCGGGGCTGGCGTCGATCTTGTCGGCGAAGTCCGAGATGGACGCGCCACGACGCAGACGGATGATGGTGTTGCCGTCGCCGCGGGGGACGCTCACGCCGCCGAGCGACGGGGCTTCCCGCAGCTCGAATTCGGCCCTCTTCGTCCGCTTCGACTTACGTGCCTTGCTCTTGCCGCCACCGCGACCGAAGGCACCTGCGGTACCACCGCCGGGTCCGCGACCACGACCGCCGCCGCCACCAGGGCGACCCGCGAATCCACCGGCTGGTGCACCACCGGGGGCACCACCGGGACGGAAGCCGCCACCGGCGCCACCGGGACGGAAGCCGCCGCCACCGGCGGGACGACCTGCGCCACCCGGACGACCGGGGCCACCGGGACGCTGACCCTGTCCGACGCCCGGACGGGGCGAGCCGGGGCGCGGAGCCTGCGGACGCGGGATGTTGCTGGGGTTCGGACGCTGACCCATGCCCTGAGCCGCTGCGAACGGGTTGTTCCCCGGACGCGGCGTGCCGGTCGGGCGCTGGCCCATGCCCTGCGAGGACGCGAACGGGTTGTTCCCCGGACGCGGAGCACCGGGACGGGGGCCGCCCGGCTTCGCGGCGTCGCCGGAGGGCGAGTCGCCGGCGGTCGGAGACGCGGGTGC
>NZ_JACYTW010000025.1:0-50651 GCF_014841395.1 Plantibacter sp. CFBP 13570
ACGCTGTTGAGTTCTCAAGGATCGGATGCTCCTGCCTTTGGCCATCACGACCGCCCTGCAGGGCAACTTCTCTAACTTACCACTTTTTCGGTTCTTGTCAAGTCGAACCAGGAGCTGATCTGAGTGGACCGGAGTCCGTCTGATCCTCACCGCTTCGATGACCCGAGATCTGGGAAGTTCCAACCTAGTCTTGAAGTGAGACGATCTCAAGTGTGAGTTTGACTCACGTGGAGATCCTCGGCTTTTGGCTGGGTATCAGTCCCACTTGAGGCCGGGAAGCTCTTCCGCTTCCCGCACCTTTGGGGTGACGAGTGATTACTTTACGCAGACCGCCAGGGGCTGGCAAATCATCACTGCATCCCGGGCGTGTCGCCCGGATCCACGCGCTTCAGTCCCGATCAGCGTCACCGATGCCGAGGACGGCCGCCGAGTCGGAACCGGCCGCGACGACCGTCGCGACGGCCAGTGGGCTTCCGCCCCAAGCGGTGAACGAGTACTCGTCTCCGGCGGAGTCGACCGACCAACCGCGCTCGCCCGTGGTCGCGTCGATGCCGACGAGCGTGCCGTCGAGCGTGAGCAGGAGGGTCCGATCGCTGTATCCGACGAGGCTGCCCTCGGCGTCCTGCTCCTCGTATCGGATCTCACCGTCGCGAGCGCCGACCCCGGTGTATCCGCCTTCGCCGTCACCGAGCATGATCGTGTCGCCCACGGTGTAGGCGCCGTCCCAGGTGCTCGTCAGTCCGCTGCGCCACTCGACCTCGCCGGATCGCGGGTCGAGGCGGCGGACCCGCTCCCCCGACTGGTCGGCGACGACCAACAGCCCGCTCGCGTCGAGCACCACCGGCAGCGCCCCGGTCGCCTTCCAGCGCTCGGCGCCGGTGCGGTCGTCCACCCCGCGGATCGTGGTGTCGTTGCCGGAGTAGTCGATCGCGACGAGATCGCCGCCCACCTGCTGGTAGTACCAGGAGAGGTCGCCCTGCCAGTCGATGGTCGATCCGTCGTCGAGCGAGTAGACCGCACCGTCGTAGAAGAGCTTGTCGCCCGCGGTGGTCGCCCGCTCGCCGGCATCACCGCTGACCTCCCAGACCGGGTCGGTCAGGTCCGTCGACCGGTAGCGGCCGACCGTCCCGGTGCCGTCGGCCGTGGTCGACGAGATGAGCAGGTCACCCTCGAGACCCGGGACGAACGCCGCCGGCGCAGCGAAGTCGGCGAAGCCGATCCCCTCGACACTCGAGTGCTCTTGCGAGGTGGACACCACGTGCCCGTCGCGACGGCTCACGGCCACCATGAGGTCGCCCTGACTCAGCACGATCGCGGCCGCATCCGGTGGGGAGACGACCACCGGTGCGTCGAAGCGGTCGAACTCCGGAGAGAGCTCGGTGACGCGACGGTCCCAGAGGGTGTGGCCGTTCGCCGTGTTCACCAGGGAGACCACCGTCTCGCCCGGAGCGTCGTCGAGGGTCGTCTGATCCAGTGGCCGGTCGGTCGACCACACGAGCAGCGCGGTGTTGGGGCTCGCGGTGTACCCGTTGAGGTAGAGCTCGTCGCCCGCGGGCACCTCGTCGTCCAGCGGATGCGCGAGTTCCCACGTTCCGACGGTCGGCCTCGTCGGGAGGTCGCGGAGGAGCGCGAGCCCCTCGACGCGGTGGGGAACGGCCGCGACCACGATGAGCACGACCGCGACGATCGCAGTGACCACGGCCAGCGCGAGTCCGCCGAGGAGGAACCATCGTCGGCGCGAGGGGGCCCGCTTGACCGTGGTGGGCAACGAATCAGGGTGCCAGAGGGCGCGGGGCGCAGTCGGTTCCCCAGGTGCCTCCCCCGCGGCGGTCGCCGAGACAGGTTCGGCCGCAGCGGCTGTCGCCGGGTGCGGAGTCGACGCCTGCGCCGGCGCCGGGTCGGTGGATTCGGGATCCGGGACCGGTGTCGGCACCGCGCTCGGGGCGATCGACGTCGCGGTACCGGGGTTCGCGGGCTCAATCGTGTCGACGTCCGGCGACGGCAGTCGATCGGCTTCCGCTGCTTGGGCACCGGTCTCGACGTGGGGTGCATCGGTCTCGACGAGGTCGCCGTCATCGGCCGGCGTGGGCCGGCCGTCCGTCGACTCCGACTCGAGCCCGTCCGCCGGCTCCGGCTCGGCCGGCGTCTCCACCGCCGACAGCTCGCCCGTGCGCAGCGGCAGCATGGCTCCACAACTCGGGCACACACCGTCGCGACGGTCGACGATCTCGGTCCCGCACGCCTCGCAGAGCTGCACTCGGAGCATCCCCTTCAGGTTCGATGACGACGACGATGCCGTCGTCGGCGGATCAGGCGGGCGCTCCGTCGAGGAACAGCCCGGCGAGGGTGCGCTTGCCGCGGCGCAGCACGGCCACCCCGCCCGTGAGGAAGCGGTCGTCGAGGGTCGCGTCGACGTCGTCGATCTTGCGGTTGTTCACCGAGACGCCTCCCTGGGCGACCGCGCGTCGAGCCTCACCGAGGCTCGAGCACAGCTCCGTGTCGACGAGCGCCTGGATGACGAGCGTCTCCGCGGCCACCCGCGCGTTCGGCAACTCCGTGACGGCCGACCGCAGCGTGTCCGCGTCGAGAGCGTCGAGATCGCCCTGACCGAAGAGCGCGGCCGACGCGGCGATGGCCGCATCCGTCGCGGCGACCCCGTGGACGAGCGCGGTGACGGCGTAGGCGAGGGTCTTCTGCGCCTCACGCTTGAACGGTTCCGACTCGGTCGCGGCCGCCAGTCGCTCGATCTCCACCCGATCGAGGAACGTGAACACCTTCAGCCGGGCGATGACGTCCGCATCGTCGGTGTTGACCCAGAACTGGTAGAACGCGTACGGGCTCGTCATGCTCGGGTCGAGCCAGACCGCGTTACCTTCGCTCTTCCCGAACTTCGTGCCGTCCGAGTTCGTGATCAGCGGGGTCCCGATCGCGTGGACGGTGGCCCGCTCGACCCGGTGGATGAGGTCGGTGCCGCTCGTGAGGTTGCCCCACTGGTCGCTCCCGCCGGTCTGCAGGACGCAGCCGTATTCGCGGTACAGCTCGAGGTAGTCCATCCCCTGCAGGATCTGGTAACTGAACTCGGTGTAGCTGATCCCCGCCTCCGAGTTGAGACGGGCACTGACCGCGTCCTTCTTCAGCATCGTGCCGACGCGGTAGTGCTTGCCGATCTCCCGCAGGAAGTCGATCGCGGAGAGCGGTGCGGTCCAATCGAGGTTGTTGACCATGCGCGCGGCGTTGTCGCCCTCGAAACTGAGGAAGCGTTCGATCTGCGCGCGGAGCGACTGCACCCACTCGGCGACGGTGTCCGGCGTGTTCAGCGTGCGCTCGGCGGTCGGTCGTGGGTCGCCGATGAGGCCGGTCGAACCGCCGACGAGCCCGAGCGGGCGGTGTCCGGCAAGCTGAAGCCGACGCATGACGAGCAGCTGGACCAGGTTGCCCAGGTGGAGGCTCGCCGCCGTCGGGTCGAACCCGCAGTAGTAGGTGATCGGCGTTCCGCCGAGCAGGCGCTTCAGCTCCTGCTGATCCGTCGACACATGGACGAGCCCGCGCCAGACGAGTTCGTCCCAGACGTCCTCGAAGGTCGGATCGTTGCGCTGGTCAGGAAGAGCGAGGTTCGACACGCTTGCAAGGCTATCAGCGCGGCATCGGCTGCCGGATCGGGCGCATCGGCACCGGCGCGATCGTGGCGACCGTGACGTGCAGGAATTCCTCTCATTCGTCAGAGTTGTGGAAATACCTGCATGTTGCGACTAGGGTGATCGAGCCCACCCACCGCCGAGAGGAGAACCGTGTACGTGCTGACCGTCGATCAGATCGCGAGCCGGACCGGCCCTGATCGAGCCGCCGGTGTCATCGAGTCGATCAACGACCGGTTCCCGGACCGCCTGCTCCTCCAGGCCGAACGCACGGCGGGCGACGAGTTCCAGCTCGCCACCGAGGACGCCGAGGTCGCGCTCGCCATCGCCTTCGACCTCCTCCGGGATCGCGGCTGGAGCGTGGGTGTCGGACAAGGCGACGTCCGGCGTCCGCTCCCCGATTCGACCCGAGCCGCGACCGGTCAGGCCTTCTACGCCGCGAGGGAGGCCGTCACGCGGGCCAAGCGGGCGCCCTTCCGGTTCGCGCTCGAGGCGGCCGACCAGCAGGGCGGCGCCGACGTCGAAGCGCTCATCGTGCTCCTCCTCCACCTCCGCGACCGGAGGACCGCCGGCGGCTGGGAGGTCGCCGACCTGCTCGCGGCCGGCGTGACCCAGTCCGAGGCCGCGGCACGACTCGGCATCACCGAGAGTTCGATCAGTCGCCGGGTCGCGGCCGCCGGAGTCCGAGCCGAAGCCGCGGCGACCACCGCGCTCATTCGCCTCCTGGCGAAGCTCGACCAGGACGCCTCCGTGCACCACCCCGACGACCGAAAGGACGAGCGATGAACCTCATCACGCTCACGCCCATCACCTGGCCGACCGTCATCGGCCTCCTCGGAAGCGCGCTCGTCTTCCTCCTGCTGGCCCGGGTGCTGACCGCGCGTCTCGCGGATCGTCTCATGGTCGTGGCGGCTGCCCTCATGGTGATCGGGGCCCTCCTGGTCGCGCTCGTCCCCTCGGTTCCGCCGACCGGTCCGGCACTCGTGCTCCTCGGCGTCTTCGTCCTCGCCGTCGCGGTCGCCGGCGGTGGTCCGGTCGCCTCCTTCGTCCTCGCCCTCGCGACGAAGGGCAGCGTCGCCCCCGGGATCCACGGCGGCATCCTCGTGGAGCACCGGAACCCGAGCGCCTCGCAGGTCGTCGGACGTCCGATCGAAGTGCTGCGCGGCGGGACCGCGATCGGGATCCTCGAACGGCTCGCCCTCGTCGCCGCGTTGTTCTCCGGCTATCCGGAGGCGATCGCGGTCATCGTCGCCGTGAAGGGTGTCGGACGCTTCACCGAACTCGACTCGGCCGAGGCGCGCGAGCGGTTCATCATCGGCTCGCTCGCCAGCCTCCTCTGGGCTGCCGGGGTGGCGTCGATCCTGCTGCTCGCGCGAGGCTGAGTCGGCGGGTCAGTCCACGGCCCTGGGCGAGCGGCGGTAGGGCGAGACGGTCGTCTCCCCCGGGAGCACGAACCGCCACGGGTAGGCGGCTCCCCCACCGACCCCGCTGACGCCCGTCCGCGGACCGGCCGCTGAGGCGAGCGGGCGCTCGGGCAGGAGCAGATCGAACGGCGGCTCGGCGAGGTCGTCACCCGACTGGTCGAGCGCGATCCCGAGCGACACGGTGAGCCGCGCCGGTCCTCTGGCCAGGTCGCGATCCAGCACCCGGTCACCGCGTCGCAGCCGCGCGAGCTCCAGCCCCGCGACGACCTCGCCGGCACGCAGGAGGACGGCCGACGCCGTGCCGACCGGTGAACACACGACGTTGATGCAGACGTGCATGCCGTAGCTGAAGTACGCGTAGAGATGCCCGGGCGGACCGAACATCGGACTCGTGCGCGGGGTCGGACCACGGTGCGCATGGGATCCGGGATCCTCGCCGACCCCGAGATAGGCCTCGACCTCGGTGAGACGGACCGACACGGTGCCCTCGGGCGTCGTGTGGGACAGCACCGCGCCGAGCAGCGCGGGCGCGACCTCGAGGGCCGATCCCGAGGTCAGCGCCCGCAGCGGACCGGCCGACGTCATCGGACCCCGCCCCGTCTAGAGCGAAAGGGCCTGCGACAGCGTGCCCACCCGCCCGACGAGTGCCACGAGCTGGTCCTGGACCCGCTCCGGCGCCGTCCCGCCGGCGCCGAGTCGGCTGCCGATCGAGCCGTCGACGGTCAGTACCCGTCGCACAGCCGGCGTGAGGTGCTCCGAGACACCCGCCAGTGCGGCGTCGTCCGGTTCGTCGAGGGCCAGCCCGCGCTCCTCGCAGTACCGCACGAGCTCGCCGCTGATCTCGTGGGCGTCGCGGAAGGCGACACCCTGCTTGACGAGCCACTCGGCGACGTCCGTCGCGAGGGAGAACCCCTCCGGTGCGAGCTCGCGCAGCCGTGCCGTGTCGAAGCGGAGCGTCGCCACCATCCCGGTGAACGCCGGCAGCAACACCTCGAGCTGGTTCACGGAGTCGAACACCGGCTCCTTGTCCTCCTGCAGGTCGCGGTTGTACGCGAGCGGCAGCGCCTTCAGCGTCGCCAGCAACCCGGTCAGGTTCCCGATGAGTCGCCCGGACTTCCCGCGGGCGAGTTCGGCGATGTCGGGGTTCTTCTTCTGCGGCATGATGCTCGAGCCGGTCGAGTAGGCGTCGTCGAGGGTCACGAACCCGAACTCGCGGGTGTTCCAGACGATGATCTCCTCGGCGAACCGGGACAGGTTGATCCCGATCAGCGAGGTGATGAACGCGAACTCGGCGACGACGTCGCGGCTGGCGGTCGCGTCGATCGAGTTCTCGGTCGGCCGGTCGAGCCCCAGCTCGTGCGCGACGAGCACCGGGTCGAGCCCGAGGGAACTGCCGGCGAGTGCTCCGGAACCGTACGGCGAAGCGCTCGCCCGGGCGAGCCAGTCGCGGAGCCGTTCCAGGTCACGGGTGAGCGGCCAGGCGTGCGCGAGCAGCTGGTGGGCGAGCAGCACCGGCTGGGCGTGCTGCAGGTGCGTGCGGCCGGGCATCACCGCGTCCGGGTGCGCCTCGGCCTGGGAGACGATCGCGTCGATCAGGTGGATGACGTCACGGGCGATCACCCGTCCGTGATCGATGAGGTAGAGCCGCACGAGCGTCGCGATCTGGTCGTTCCGGCTCCGTCCGGCGCGCAGCTTCCCACCGAGTTCCTTGCCGGCCCGTTCGACGAGCCCGCGTTCCAGCGCCGAGTGGACGTCCTCATCGCTCTCCGCCGCGACGAACGTCCCGTCGGCCACGTCGGCGTCCAGGACGTCGAGGGCGGCAAGCATCCCACTGAGCTCGTCCTCGTCGAGGTACCCCGCCGACGCGAGCGCTTTGGCGTGGGCGCGGGAACCCGCGATGTCGTATGCGGCGAGGACCCAGTCGAACTGTGTGGACTTGCTCAGACGGGCCAGTTCCGGCGACGGTCCGCTCGCGAAGCGTCCACCCCAGAGGGCCCCGGATTCGCCTGCTCGGTTCTGCTGATCTGCCACGATGGGCCTCCTGTACTGCTGGCGTCCGGAGTGCTCCGGACTGGTCGGTCGGCCGCAGCCGGGGAAGGGTCAGGCCGCGGAGCCGGCGTGCTGCTGCTCGAGCAGCCACACGAGCAGGGCCTTCTGCGCGTGGAGGCGGTTCTCCGCCTCGTCCCAGATGATGCTCTGCGCCCCGTCGATGACCTCGGCCTCGACCTCGAAGCCGCGATCGGCGGGCAGGCAGTGCATGAAGACGGCGTCGGACGCGGCGAGCCCCATGAGCCTGCGGTCGACCCGGTAGCCGCCGAAGATGGCGACGCGTTGCGCCTTCTCGTCCTCCTTGCCCATCGACACCCAGGTGTCGGTGATCATCACGTCGGCATCCGCCGCCGCCGCGTCGGGGTCGGTGGTCACGAGCACGGAGCCGCCCGTCGTCGCGGCGATGCGCTCCGCGTCGGCGACGACGTCCGCAGCCGGGGCGAACTCGGCCGGGGCGGCGATGCGGACGTGCATCCCCGCCGTCGCGCCGGCCAACAGGTAGGAGTGGGCCATGTTGCTCGCTCCGTCGCCGAAGAACGACATCGTCAGACCGGCGAGCTCGCCCTTGTGCTCGCGGATCGTGAGGAGGTCGGCGAGGAGCTGGCACGGGTGGAAGTCGTCGGACAGCGCGTTGACGACGGGCACCGTCGTCCCGGCCGAGATCTCCTCGAGACCGGACTGGGCGTAGGTCCGCCAGACGATCGCCGCGACCTGACGTTCGAGGACGCGAGCGGTGTCGGCGGCCGTCTCCTTGCCGCCGAGCTGGCTGTTGGCCGTCGAGATGATGAGCGGTGATCCGCCGAGGTCGGCGATCCCCACGGCGAAGGAGACGCGTGTCCGCGTCGAGGACTTGTCGAAGATGACCGCGACGGTCTGCGGGCCTTCGAGCGGCTTCCGCGACCAGCGGTCGCGCTTCAGCTCGGTGGCGAGGTCGAGGATCTCGGCCTGCTCGGCCGGGCTGAGGTCGTCGTCGCGGAGGAAGTGACGGGTCATGGCTGGTGGTCCTGTTCGTGTGGGTCGATGGCTGGTCAGGCCTGGACGGCGTCGAGCGCCGCGCGGAAGAGGGAGGTGAACTCGTCGATCTCGGCGTCGCCGATGATGAGCGGCGGCGCGATCCGGATGCTCGTCGCGTTCGGGGCGTTGATGATGAGCCCTCGGTCGAACGCCGCGGCCGACAGCTCGGCCGCCACCGGGGCGCTCAAGCCGATGCCGATGAGCAGCCCGTGTCCGCGGACCTCCTCGACGAGCGGGGAACCGATGGCGGTGATGACGGCCCGCAACTGCTCACCGCGCGCGGCGGCGTTCTGCACGAGGCCGGCGCGCTCGATCTCCTCGAGCACCGCGTTCGCCGTCGCGGTCGCGAGCGGGTTGCCTCCGAAGGTGCTGCCGTGCTGGCCGGGTCCGAACAGCTCGGAGGCGGCGCCGAAGGTGACGAGGGCGCCGATCGGCATGCCACCGCCGATCCCCTTGGCGACGGTGATCGCGTCCGGGACGATGCCGTCCCGCTGGAACGCGAACCACTCCCCCGTCCGACCGGCCCCGGTCTGGATCTCGTCGATGATGAGCAGCACACCGTGTGCCTCGGTGAGTGCCCTGGCACGGGCGAGGTAGCCCTCCGGCAGGTCGATGACGCCGGCTTCGCCCTTGATCGGTTCGAGGATCAGCGCGGCGACCCGGTCGTCGATCGCCGCCTCGAGTGCCTCGATCGTGGTCGGGATGTGCTCGACGCCGCCCGGGAGCGGGTGGAACCCCTCCTGCAGGGCAGGCTTGCCGGTCAGGGCGAGCGCGCCGAAGGTCCGCCCGTGGAAGGAGTTCTCCAGGGTGAGGACCCGGGTCCGCGATCCGTCGCCGTGGTTGAGTCGGGCGAGCTTGAACGCCGCCTCGTTCGCCTCGGCACCGGAGTTCGCGAAGTACACCCGACCGCCCTCGTCCGCTCCGGCGAGACGCTTCAGTCGGGCCGCGAGCTCGAGCTGCGGCGGACTCGAGAAGTAGTTGGAGACGTGCGCGAGCGTGCTCGCCTGTCGCGTGATCGCACCGACGAACGCCGGATGAGCATGTCCCAGTGCGTTCACCGCGATGCCCGCGAGGAAGTCGAGGTAGCGGTTGCCCTCGGCGTCCCAGACATGGCATCCCTCACCGCGCGTCAGCATCGCGATCGGCGTGTTGAACGTGCGCATCATGTCGCGGTCGACGCGGCTCTTCCAGTCGCTCATGAGTCCTCCGGGACGACCTCGGTGCCTGAGCCGTTCTGGGTGAACACCTCGAGCAGGATGGAGTGGGGTACGCGGCCATCGATGATGGCGGCCTTGGCGACCCCGCCGTCGACGGCGTCGAGGCAGGCGGTCATCTTCGGGATCATGCCCGATTCGAGCGTGGGCAGCATGGCTCGGAGCTCACTCGTCGTGATCTGCGAGACGAGCGAGTCGCGGTTGGGCCAGTCGCTGTACAGCCCGGCGACATCGGTCAGGATGACGAGCTTCGCGGCACCGAGTGCCACGGCGAGCGCCGCGGCGGCCGCATCGGCGTTCACGTTGAGCGTCTGGCCGGGCTGGTCGAGGTCGGGGGCGATCGAGGAGACCACCGGGATGTTGCCGGCGTCGAGGTAGGCCTGCACCGAGGTGGGGTCGACGCTGACGACGTCGCCGACGAGCCCGATGTCCACGGTCTCGCCGTCGACGACGATCGAGCGACGACGCCCGCCGAACAGGCCCGCGTCCTCGCCGGACAGTCCTGCGGCGAGCGGGCCGTGTTCGTTGATCCGCCCCACGAGCTCGGGGTTGACCTGACCGGTGAGGACCATCCGGACGACCTCCATGGCCTCGGGCGTCGTGACCCGGTACCCGCCGCGGAACTCGCTGTGGATGTCGAGCCGCTCGAGCATCGCGGAGATCTGCGGGCCACCACCGTGCACGACGACGGGCTTCAGCCCCGCGTAGCGCAGATAGACCATGTCCTCGGCGAACGCCTGCGCGAGCTCGTCGCTCACCATCGCGTTGCCGCCGAACTTGACGACGATCGTCTGGTCGCGGAAGGTCTTCAGCCAGGGAAGCGACTCGATGAGGGTGGCGGCCTTGATCGCCGCCTCCTCGGGAGAGTTGTCTCGATACTGGGTCATCATCAGCTCGCGTACGCGCTGTTCTCGTGCACGTAGTCGTGCGTGAGGTCGTTCGTCCAGATGGTGGCTCCCGTGTCGCCGGCGTGGAGGTCGATGAGCACGTGCACGGCGCGCGGCGACAGGTCGACGAGGTCGCGCGACTGATCCGGCTCGCCGGCCGTGCACACCTGGACGCCGTTCATGGCCACGTCGATCCCGTACGGGTCGAACTCGGCACCCGTGGTCCCGACGGCCGCGAGCACCCGGCCCCAGTTCGGGTCGTTGCCGAAGATGGCCGCCTTGAAGAGGTTGCTGCGGGAGACCGCGCGGGCGACCTCGACCGCGTCGTCCTCGGACACCGCGCCGACGACCTCGATCGCGACGTCGTGGGCCGCGCCCTCGGCATCGGCCTGCAACTGCAGGGTGAGGTCGCGGCACACCTCCGTCAGCGCCTCGGTGAAGGCGGACAGCTCCGGGGTCACGCCGCTCGACCCGGAGGCGAGGAGTGACACCGTGTCGTTGGTGGACATGCAACCGTCGGAGTCGAGACGGTCGAAGGTGACGCGGGTCGCGCTGCGGAGCGCCTGATCGAGCTGCGCCGGCTCGAGCACGGCGTCGGTCGTGATGACGACGAGCATCGTCGCGAGCCCGGGGGCGAGCATGCCCGCACCCTTCGCCATGCCGCCGACGGTCCATCCGTCCGCGCTCCGAACGGCCTGTTTCGGCTTCGTGTCGGTCGTCATGATCGCGGTCGCCGCGGCGAGCCCGGCCGCTTCGCTCGCACCGTCCTCGTCGGCGACCGCGCGGGTGGCGTCCCAGACGCCCGCGGTCAGCTTGTCGAGGTCGAGCTGTTCGCCGATGAGCCCCGTGGAGCAGACGAGGACGTCGCCGGCCGAGATCGCGAGCCGCTCGGCGACGGCCTCCGCGGTCGCGTGCGTCGTCTGGAAACCGCGCGTCCCCGTGTAGCAGTTCGCGCCGCCGGAGTTCAGGACGATCGCCGAGACGATGCCGTCCTGCATGACCTGCTCGCTCCAGAGGACCGGGTTGGCCTTGCACCGGTTGCTCGTGAACACCGTCGCCGCGTGCTGCAGCGGACCGACGTTGTGGACCACCGCGAGGTCGAGGCCCCCGGAGGTCTTGAGGCCGCAGGCGACGCCCGCCGCGAGGAACCCTGCTGCTGCTGTCACACTCACGGCGCCACTCCATTCACACTCAAGCCGGTCGTCTCGGGGAGCCCGAGCGCGATGTTCGCCGATTGGATCGCCGCGCCGGCGGTCCCCTTCACGAGGTTGTCGACGGCGGTCACGACGACGACCCGTCCCACCGTCTCGTCGACGGCGAGTCCGATCAGCGCGGTGTTGGCGCCGAGGACGTCGGCCGTCCGGGGGAACGAGCCCTCGGGCAGCACCTGGACGAACGGCTCGTCGGCGTAGGCCGTCTCCCAGGCCTCGCGGACCGCTGCCGCCGTGGTGCCCGGGACGATGCGTGCCGTCGAGGTGGCCAGGATGCCGCGCGACATCGGGACGATGACCGGGGTGAACGAGATGGACGCGCGATCGGCACCGGCCGCCCGGAGGCTCTGCGTGATCTCGGGGATGTGCCGGTGGGTACCGCCGACGGCGTACGGGTTGGCCGTGCCGAGCACCTCGCTCGCGAGCAAGTTGACCTTCAGGCTCTTCCCCGCGCCGGACGGCCCGACGGCGAGCACGGAGACGAGGTCGAGCGGCTCGATCACCCCCGCGGCGATGCCGGGCGCGAGGGACAGGGCGACGGTGCTCGCGTTGCATCCAGGAGCGGCGATCCGCTTGGCGCCCACGAGAGCGTCGCGCCCCCGACCGGTGGACGTCTGGAGCTCCGGCACACCGTAGGCCCAGGCGCCGAAGTAGTCGCCGCCGTAGAAGGCGTCCCAGTCGGCTTCGTCGACGAGCCGGTGGTCGGCTCCGCAGTCGACGACGAGGGTCTCCGGTGGAAGCGATGCCGTGACCTCACCCGACTTGCCGTGCGGCAGGGCGAGGAAGACGACGTCGTGTCCCGCGAGCACCTCCGGCGTCGTCGCCTCGAGGACGAGATGCCGGAGTGATCGGAGGTGTGGCTGGTGGTCGACGAGCGGTTGACCGGCGTTCGCGTGCGCGGTCACCGTCCGGACGTCGAAGTCGGGGTGGTCGGCGAGCAGCCGAAGCAGCTCGCCTCCTGCGTAGCCGGATGCTCCGGCCACCGCTACAGAGAAGGACATGGCTCTACCTTATTGAGTGGACGCTCGAGGGGCGGAGGCGGCGACTCCTGGACGACTGCACGGTCACCTGGACCGTGCGAGCACCTGGGTCGCCTATCGTCGCTCTGCGGTAGCGCGTGCGGACACGGTACGGCGGAGGGCGCGGAGCGTGATCGCCCGCGAAGAACCCTGTGCCTGGAAACGTGCCATGTCGAGAGCGTACTACGACGACGAGGATGCCGACGAATCCGCGCCCGGAGCAGCCCGCTCCGCGATGAGCGCGGCCTGGACCCGCGACCGTGCGTCGAGCTTCACGAGGATCCGGGACACGTGCGTGCGGGCCGTCGCCTCGGACAGCCCGAGCGCGGTCGCGATCCCGGCGTTGCTCAGCCCCTCGCGCAGCTGCTCGAGGACCTCACGCTCCCGCGGTGTCAGCGTGGCCAGACCGGGGTGCGCCGGCGCCGGCGCCGGCACGACCGGAGGTCGGGCTGCGGCGAGACGTTCGAGGACTCGGCGGGTCACCTCAGGGGCGAGCACCGCCTCGCCCGCGTGCACTCGTCGGATCGCATCGACGAGGCCGGCAGCGGAGACCGTCTTCGCCAGGAAGGCGTTCGCCCCGGCCGCCAGCGCCTCGTCGACGTACCGGTCGAGCGCGAAGGTGGTGAGCATGATGATGCTCGGCGGTGGGGTGGCCGCAGCGAGGATGGCCGGGATCGCGTCGATCCCTGAGGCACGCGGCATCTGGACGTCGAGCAACACGACGTCCGGTCGGTGTCGCACGGCTTGCGCGACGACGGCCTCCCCGTCCGCCGCCTCGGCGATGACCAGGATGTCGTCCGGCTCGTCGAGCAGCGCTCCCAGACCCGCTCTGACGGCCGCATGGTCGTCCGCGATGAGGACCGTGATGGTCATGACGCCCCTCCTACAAGGGCGACCGCGGCGGTGGAGGTCGGCACCCGGGTCGGCACCGTGAGCGCCGTCCGCCAGTCGGGACCGTCCGGCCCCGCGACGAGGTCGCCTCCGACCAGACGTGCCCGCTCGGCCAGGCCGACGAGGCCGACCCCACCGGACCCGGCGAGCACCGAAGACGAGGTCGCCGTCGGCAGCGGGTTGCTGAGCGTGACGGACAGGGCACCGGGCGGGAGCGAGACCTCGACCCGCACGGAGGCACCCGGTGCGTGCTTCGCGGTGTTCGTCAGGCCTTCGACGAGCGTGCGGAGCCCGACGATCGAGGTCTGCGCGGGGACCTCGGCGAGCGCCGCGTCGTCCGGTGCCCGTACCTCCACCTCCAGTCCGTTGGCACGGGCGACCTCGACCGCGCGGCGGACCGACTCGGCCGTGAGCCGGTCTGGCGCCTGGGCCAGCTCGTCGGCCGACTGGTCACCGCGGAGCACGTCGATCATCGTGCGCATGTCGGCGAGCGCGTCGAGACTGCTGGTCCGGACGAGTGCGAGGCTGCGCCGCAGCGCCACCGGGTCGGTGCCGTCGCGTCGTTCCAGGGCCGCCGCCGACTGCATCGCGATCGCCGAGAGGTGACCGGCGATGACGTCGTGCAGCTCCCGGCTGAGCTCGAGCCGTTCACGGGTCACGGCGTCCTGCCGGAGCGCAGCCGCTGCCTGGGCGATCGTGTCCGCGCGCTCGCGCTGGCGTTCGGCCTCGAGACGGGGGTACCGGACCATCCTGCCGTACCAGATCGAGCTCGCCAGGATGACCGGGACGATGATGAGCGAGCCGAGGACCACTCCGCGACCGAGCCGGGTGACGGCCTCGACGTCGTCGGTGAACCAGATCACCGCGAAGACACCGACCGACACGACGGCGAGCGCGGTGCAGGCGAACGCGGCGACGTCCATGACCCGGGACCGTGAGTAGAGCGCCGCCGCGTAGGCGAGGTCGGACACGACGATGAGCATCCCGAGGCCGCTGCCTCCGGTGGTGAGCGCTTCGGCGAGGGCGATCAGGACGCCGACGGCCAGCGTGGTCAACGGGCGTCGGCGGCGGAGCAGGTGCACCGTCAGGATGGCGACGAGGAACGCGAGCGTGAGGAGGAGCGGCGGTTCCGACACGGTCGTCCCCCAGGGGACATGGATCCCGAGGAGGGCGAACAGGAGTCCCATGGCCGCGCACACCGTGGTGATGACCGGCTCACGGTGTCGATCCACCCATGCGCGCGGTCCTTCGAGAGCAGCCATACTTCCATCACACCAGCTCGAGCCGCGCGGCGCGAGCGTCGGAGGGACGAGCCGGCGTACGCAGTTCCGCTGACCCCGTCGCCGGAGGATCAGCAGCACGGTCGATGTGGCACGGCATCACCCCGCGACACCATCGGAACATGGACAGCTTCACTGAACTCTTCGGCACGAGCCCACTCATCTGGGCCATCCTCGGCGCGGAGGCCGCGTTCTGGATCCTCCTCTTCGGCGGGCTCGCGGTCCGCTACCTCCTCCGGCGGCGCCGGCTCAGCGCGATCATGTTGATCGGTGTACCGGTCGTGGACCTCGTCCTCCTGGTCCTGACCGCGACCGACCTCGCGTCCGGCGAGGAGCCGAACGTCACGCACCTCCTCGCGACCATCTACCTGGGCTTCACGGTGGCGTTCGGCCACGCGCTCATCACGAAGGCGGACGTCTGGTTCGCACACCGGTTCGCGGGCGGTCCAGCACCGCGGCCGAAGCCGAAGTCCGGGCCCGCGTACGTCCGGGCCGCCTGGTCGGAGTGGCGTCGGGTGGTCCTCGCCGTCGCGATCGCGGTCGCCGGGCTCCTCGCGATGCAGGCCATGGTCGGCTGGACCGTCCCCGCCTCCTTCGCCCTCGCGAACGAGGACGTCATCTGGGGCATGATCATCAAGCTCGTCGCGGTCACCGCCATCTGGTTCGCCGCAGGCCCGGTGTACTCCGTCCTCTTCCGGAGCTCCGCGCCCGCGTCTGACACCACGGAGCGGGTTTCGGATTCCGTTCCGACATCTCAGGGGCGTCCCTAACGGCGCTCTATCTCATATCTGAGATAGAGTGACGACATGGAAGACACGGCAACGTTTGAACGAACGGACCCTGCGGCACCGCTCCGGCAGGTCGGAGCACTCATCCGCGGCGCCCGTCAGGGACGCAAACTCACCCAGGCCCAGCTGGCGGAACGCGTCGGTACGAGCCAGAGCGCGATCAACCGGATCGAGCAGGGCAGTCAGAACATCAGCATCGACCTCCTGAGCCGGATCAGCACCGCGCTCGAGAGTGAGATCGTCAGTTTCGGCGAACAGAAGAAGAACTCGCACCTCCGCGTCCAGGGTGGCCGACAGCTGCACGGGACCATCGCGGTGCGTTCGAGCAAGAACGCCTCGGTCGCGCTCCTGTGCGCCGCGCTCATGAACCGCGGCCGCACCACGCTGCACGGCATCGCCCGGATCGTCGAGGTCGACCGCATCATCGACGTCCTGCGCAGCCTGGGCGTCTCCGTGGTCTGGTCGCCCGACGGCCAGGACGTCGAGATCCACGTCCCGGACGACCTCTCACTCGAGAGCATCGACGAGGACGCCGGTCGCCGGACCCGCAGTGTGCTCATGTTCCTCGGTCCGCTGCTCGGCCGCTACGACACCTTCGCCCTCCCCTACGCCGGTGGTTGCGACCTCGGGACCCGCACCGTCGAGCCGCACCTCATCGCGCTCCGGCCGTTCGGCCTGTCCATCGAGGCGACCGCCGGCTGGTACCAGGCCACCGTCGCCCCCGACGTGCCCGAGGAGCTGAGCGTCGTGCTCACCGAGCGCGGCGACACCGTGACCGAGAACGCCATCATGGCCGCCGCGGTACGCGACGGTGTGACGACCATCCGCAACGCCAGCCCGAACTACATGGTGCAGGATTTGTGCTTCTACCTGGAGCTCCTCGGCATCACCATCGAGGGCATCGGGAGCACGACGCTCCGGATCACCGGCCGCAGCGTCATCAACGAGGACGTGGACTACTGGCCGAGTGAGGACCCGGTGGAGGCGATGAGTCTGCTCACCGCCGGGATCGTCACCGACTCGGAGATCACCGTCACGCGCGTGCCGATCGAGTTCATGGAGATCGAGCTCGCGACGCTCGGCGAGATGGGACTGCGCTACACCCGCTCCCCCGAGTACGCAGCCGCGAACGGTCGGACCCGTCTCGTCGACGTCACCGTGCATCCCTCGAAGCTGCACGCCCCGATCGACAAGATCCACCCCATGCCGTTCCCGGGGCTCAACATCGACAACCTCCCGTTCTTCGCGGTCATCGCGGCCTGCGCCGAGGGCGACACGCTCATCCACGACTGGGTGTACGAGGGCAGGGCGATCCACCTCACCGACCTGACCCGACTCGGCGCGAACGTCCGCCTGCGCGACCCGCACCGCATCGACGTCTCCGGGCCGACGCACTGGTCCGGCGCCGAGGTGAGCTGCCCTCCCGCGCTGCGACCGGCAGTCGTCATCCTGCTCGCCATGCTCGCCGCGAAAGGTACGAGCGTGCTCCGGAACGTCGACATCATCGCTCGCGGGTACGAGCAGCTGCAGGAGCGGCTCATCACCCTGGGTGCGTCGATCGAGACCTTCCGCGACTGAGTCCGTCCCGTCCGACGGACGCGGCCCCGCAGATCGTCGATCCGCGGGGCCGCTGTCGTCCGGTACGACCGGCTCAGTCCCGGATGCTCGCGCCGAAACGCTCGGCCGCCACTGCCGCGCCGGCGAGCTTCGCGTCGCTCGCCTCCGCCGCGGTGAGCGTGCGGTCCGGCGCGCGGAACCGCAGCGCGAAGGTCAGGCTCTTGCCGCCCTCGGGGACGCCCGAGCCGCGGTAGTCGTCGACGAGGCGGATGTGCTCGAGCAGTGAACCGGCTCCGACCCGGACGGCGTCGAGGACCTCGCCGGCGGAGACCGTCGCGGGGACGAGCAGCGAGAGGTCCTGCGTCGCAGCGGGCAGGGTGCCGATGCCGACGGCCTCGGGCAGTGCGTCGCCGAGCGCGATGATGCGATCCAGGTCGAGTTCCGCGACCGCTACGACGCGCGGCAAGTTCGCCTCCTCGGCGACGGCCGGGTGGACCTCCCCCGCGTATCCCACCAGGACGTCGCCCACGTGCAAGGCCGCGGTCCGTCCGGGGTGCAGTGCCTGGTGGCTGCCCTGCGAGACGGTGATGTCGACACCGGTCGCCACTGCGACGGCCTGGACGGCCTCGAGCGCGTCCGCGATACCGGCCGCGACCGCGGGCTGGCCCGGCTGCTTCGCGACGGCGTTGCCGACCGCGAGGAATCCGAGATGACGCGGTTGGGCCGGGACGCCCGCCTCGAGCTCCTCGAGCTGGGCCTCGCTCGGACGGACCGCCGCCTGCGGGAGTTCGGCCTGGCCGAACGCGCCGTGACGGGACGGACGGAACACCGCGCCGACCTCGAAGATCGAGAGGTCGGTCAGACCGCGCGAGACGTTCCGGTGGGCCACCGCGAGGAGACCGGGCAGGATCGACGCGCGGAGGAAGGGGGCCTTCGCGTCGAGCGGGTTCGCGAGCTTCACGGCCGGGAACTCACCTGGTTGCGGTGCGCCGAACCGGGCGTTCTCCCCGGCGGAGACGAACGGGTAGGCCAACACCTCGGTGGCGCCGCCGTAGGCGAGCGCGTCGGCGACCCCACGGCGCAGCCGCTGCGAACGCGAGAGCCCGCGTCCCGGAGGCGCGACGGGGAGCACAGACGGGATGCGGTCGTATCCGAGGATCCGCGCCACCTCCTCGGCGAGGTCCTCCTTGCCGGTGATGTCGTGGCGCCAGCTCGGCGGCGTCACGAGCAGGCCGCCATCGGTAGCCTCGACGGCCGCGCCGATCTCGGCGAGCGCGGATCGTGTCTCGTCCGCTCCGAACGTGACGCCGATGAGGCCGTTGATGTAGTCGTCGGGGAGCAGGATCGGCTCGCGATCCGGCGCCGTGGTGACGGTGGAGCCGAGGTCGTCCGTCCGGCCGCCGGCCAGGTCGACGAGCAACTGCGCGACGCGACCGGCGGCCGCGACGGCGATCTGTGGATCGACACCGCGCTCGAACCGCTTGGACGCCTCGCTCGGCAGCTTGTGGCGACGCGCGCTCCGCGCGATGGACACCTGGTCGAAGTTCGCGGCCTCGATGATGACGTTGCGCGTGGCATCGGTGATCTCGGTGTCGAGGCCACCCATCACGCCCGCGAGCCCGATCGGGCCCGAGTCGTCGGTGATCAGCAGGTCCTCGTCGTGGAGCTTCCGCTCCTGGCCGTCGAGCGTGACGAAGGTCTCGCCGGACCGCGCGCGCCGGACGACGATGCCGCCAGTGAGCTTGTCGAGGTCGTACCCGTGGATCGGCTGCCCGAGCTCGAGCATGACGTAGTTCGTGATGTCGACGACGAGCGACAGCGAGCGGATGCCGGCGAGCTTCAACCGGGCAACCATCCACGGCGGGGTCGGCTTCGTCGGGTCGACGTCGCGCACGACGCGGGTGACGAACACGCTCGACCCGACGCGACCGCGGATCGGCCCCGCATCCTCGATCGTGACGGGGAAGCCGTCGAGTGGCCCGGTGAACGCCTCGGGGACGCTCGCCGCCGGGTCGCGGAAGGCCGCACCGGTCGCGTGCGAGTACTCGCGTGCGACCCCTCGGATCGAGAACGCGTAGCCGCGATCGGGCGTCACGTTGAGCTCGACCGCGGCGTCGTCGAGACCGAGCAGGCTGATCGCGTCGGTGCCGACGGGTGCCTCGACCCCGATCGTCGAGAGACGCAGGATCCCGTCGTGGTCCTCACCGAGGCCGAGCTCGCGAGCCGAGGCGATCATGCCGTCCGACACGTGGCCGTAGGTCTTTCGAGCGGCGATCGGGAACGGACCGGGCAGCACGGCGCCGGGCAGGGTGACGACCACCTGGTCGCCGACGAAGAAGTTGCCGGCACCGCAGACGATGCCCCGTACGGCCCCGTCGGCGTCACCCTCGGCGACGCGGACCTGGCACCAGCGGATGGTCTTGCCGTTGGACTGCGGCTCCTCGACGAACTCGAGGACCTCGCCGACCACGATGGGACCGGTCAGCTCGAAGCGGTGGACGTCCTCCTCCTCGAGCCCGACGCGCACGAGCGCGGCGTGGACGTCTTCAGGGGTGGTCCCCGGGGCGAGTTCGACGAACTCCCCGAGCCAGCTCAATGGAACACGCACGACTACACCACCATCCCGAACTGCTGGGAGAAGCGGACGTCGCCCTCCACCATCTCTCGCATGTCCTGCACGCCGTCGCGCAGCATCAGGCCGCGCTCGACGCCCATCCCGAAGGCGAAGCCCGAGTAGACCTCGGGGTCGATACCGGCGGACCGGAGCACGTTCGGGTTGATCATGCCGCACCCACCCCACTCGATCCAACGCGGTCCGTCCTTGAAGGTCGGGTGCCAGAAGTCGAGCTCGGCGCTCGGCTCGGTGAAGGGGAAGTAGCTGGGACGCAGGCGGACCTTCGCGTCGTCGCCGAAGACGCTCTTCACGAAGTGGTCGAGCGTTCCGCGGAGGTGCGCCATCGTCAGGCCCTTGTCGACGGCGAGACCCTCGAACTGCATGAAGACGGGCGTGTGCGTCGCGTCGAGCTCGTCGGTGCGGTAGACCCGCCCGGGGGCGAGCACGTACACGGGGAGTTCGCGCTCGAGCAGCGAGCGCACCTGGACCGGCGAGGTGTGCGTCCGCAGGACGAGGTGCGACTCCAGCGGCTCCACGAAGAAGGTGTCCTGCATCGCGCGGGCCGGGTGGTCGGCGTCGAAGTTCAGGGCGTCGAAGTTGAACCACTCGCTCTCGACCTCTGGCCCCTCGGCGATCTCCCACCCCATGCCGACGAAGATGTCGGACACGCGGTCCTGGAGCAGCGTGAGGGGGTGCCGGGCACCGGGCAGGCGTCGCAGCGGGACGGCGGTGACGTCGATCGCCTCGGCGGCGAGGCGTGCCTCCGTCTCGGCGGCGACGATCTCGCCCTCGCGCTCGCTCAACGCCTTCGAGACGCGCCCGCGAGCCTGACCGACCAGCTTGCCGAGCGCGGCCTTCTGGTCGTTCGGCACGCTGCGGAGCGATCCGTTGAGGGCGGCGAGCGGTGACGCTTCGCCGGCGTGGGCTGATCGGACCGCTTTCAGGGCGGCCGAGTCGGTGGCTGCGGCGATCGCTTCGAGAGCGGCGTCGACCGCGGCGTTCACCGCTGGTTCGGATATTGGGGATGCGTCGGACACGAGAGCCAAGTCTACCCAGGCGGTCGGCCCGCATGGGCGATCGTCCTCGCCCCGACGGGGACCCGGTCGCCCGGGCTCCGTCGGGACGACGTCAGATGCTCGCGCCGGACGACTGGTTCCCCGCCTGGATGCCGAGGATCTTGGTCGTCGTGTCCTCGGTCACGGCCTGTTCCTTCGGCGTGCGTGGCGACCGTCGGGTACGCACCTCGACGATCTTCGCGACGCCGGAGAGGATCA
Organism: Plantibacter sp. CFBP 13570; assembly: GCF_014841395.1. Lineage (NCBI taxonomy): Bacteria > Bacillati > Actinomycetota > Actinomycetes > Micrococcales > Microbacteriaceae > Plantibacter > Plantibacter sp. CFBP 13570. Next base: position 20,858 of record NZ_JACYTW010000025.1, read on the forward strand.
GGCAGAGCACGATGTAGATCGAGCCCATCACGATGATCGAGGGGATGATCGGGCTGCCGTAGAGCGCCTGCGACCCGAACTGCTTCGCGAGGTAGAGAAGCTCCTGGTAGGTGATCAGGAAGCCGAGTGCGGTGTCCTTGAGGGCGACGACGAGCTGGGCGATGATGACCGGCAGCATCGCGCGGATCGCCTGCGGGAACAGGATGAGGCGCAGGACCGCGGACTTCCGCAGGCCGATGGCGTAGGCGGCCTCGCCCTGCCCCTTCGGCAACGACTCGATGCCCGCTCGGAAGATCTCGGAGAACACCGCGCCGTTGTACAGCGTCAGCGCGATGGCGACGGCGACGAACGGCGTCACGAAGGTGAAGCCGAGGGGCGGCAGCCCGTAGTACATGAGCATCATCAGGATGAGGACCGGGACCGCCCGGAAGAACTCGATGAAGATCGTGAACGGGACGCTGATGATCTTGTGGTCGGACAGTCGGCCGATCGCCAGCAACAGTCCGAGGACGACGCTGCAGACCGCGGCGACCGCGAACGCGGACAGGGTGGCACCCGTCGCCTGGAGGATCTGCTCCCAGACGCGCGGGAAGGTGAAGAGCTTCCACTTCGAGGCGGTGAACTGTCCGGTCTCGATGAAGCGGAAGACGACGAACGCGAGGATGCCGGCGACGACGAGCACCGTCGCCGCACCGATCCAGCGATAGCGGACGATGGCCTTCGGGCCGGGGGTGTCGAACAGGACGGAGCTCATCGCGCGATCCTCCACTTCTTCTCGAAGGCCCGTTGGGCGAGGGACAGGAGCGACACGAGCGCCACGAAGATGAGGGCCACCCACAGCAGTCCGATGAGGAGCGGCTCACCGCGCTCGGACAGGTTCGCGCGGATCGCGCCCGCTTCGGCGACGGAGAAGCCGGCGGCGACCGTCGTGTTCTTGAGCAGGGCGATGAGCACGCTGAACAGCGGTGGCAGGACGGCACGGAACGCCTGCGGCAGGATGACGAGCGTCATGGTCTGTCCGAACGGCAGCCCGATCGCGCGTGCGGCCTCGGCCTGACCGATCGGCACCGTGTTGACGCCGGACCGCAGGACCTCTGCGACGTAGGTCGCGGTGTAGAGGCTCAGCCCGATGATCGCGAGCGTCGTGTAACTCACTTCGGGGAGCCCGAGCTTCGGGTAGCCGAAGGCGAAGAAGAAGAGGATGAGGGTCAGCGGGGTGTTGCGCACCGTGTTGACGTACACGGTGCCGAAGAGGCGCATCGCCGGGACCGGCGAGACCCGCATGGCACCGACGATGGTGCCGAGGATGAGCGCGAAGAACCCCGACACCACGAAGAGCAGCAGGGTGTTGCGGAAGCCCGTGACGAAGAGGTCGAGGTTGTCGAGCAGGACGTTCATGTCGCGCACGCCTTTCGGGAGGGGGACGCCCGTGGCGGGCGCCTGGGCGGAGTCGACGGGACAGCTCCCCCGGACGGCCGCTGGTCGGCGGCCGCCCGGGGCGCTGCTTAGTAGTCGTCGACCGCCGGCTGGGTCACCTTGGTGCCGGAGGCGCCGAGGGTGGCGTCGTAGATCTTGGTCCAGGTGTCGCCGCCATCGGTGAACATCGTGTTGATGAAGTGGCGGAGGGCGTCGTCACCCTTCGGCAGACCGATGCCGTAGAGCTCGGTGCTGAACGGCTCGCCCACGACCTTGAGGTCGTCGGGGAACTGCGCCGCGTACCCGATCAGGATCGCCTGGTCGGTCGTGACCGCGTCGACCTTGCCGTCGTTCAGGGCCTCGACACACTGCGAGTAGGTGTCGAACTCCTCCGTCTTGGTGTCGGGGAAGTTGTCCTTGATGTTCTGGATGGGCGTGGAGCCCGTCGCCGAACACACGGTCTTGCCGGCGAGGTCGTCCTCGCCCTTGATGTCGTCGTTGTCCGCGGCGACGAGCAGGCCCTGGCCGGTCTCGAAGTACGGTCCGGCGAAGTCGATCTGCTCCTTGCGCTTGTCGGTGATCGAGTAGGTGCCGACGTAGTAGTCGATGTCACCGTTCACGATGGCCGACTCGCGGTTGGCGCTCGGGATCGCCTTGAACTCGATCTTGTCGGCATCGAAGCCGAGCGACGCGGCGATCCAGGTGGCCATCTCGACGTCGAAGCCGGAACGCTCGCCGGTGGCGGCGTCGAGGTAGCCGAGACCGGGCTGGTCCTCCTTGACGCCGATGCGGACCTTGTCGGCCTTCACCATCGCGTCGTACGTGGGGCTGCCCTCGAGCTGGACGTCGGTGGCGACCTCGAAGAGTGCGCCGCCGTCGGACGCGCCGTCGGTCGATCCGGTGCCGGCGTCGCCGCCGCTGCACCCGCTGAGCGCGAGCGCTGCTGCAGCGACTCCCGCGGTGATGAACATGAGCCTCTTGCGCATGTTTTCCTTCCTTCCTTGGTGCCCGGGACGGGCCGATCGGTTGGTCAGTTCCGGGTCGCCGCGCGGGTCGCGCGATCCGGAGTCGGATGGGTCAGTGGGTGAGGAGCTTCGACAGGAAGTCCTTCGCCCGCTCGGACTGCGGGTTCGTGAAGAACGACTCGGGGTCGGTGTCCTCGAGGATCTCGCCGTCGGCCATGAACACGACGCGGTCGGCGGCCTTCCTGGCGAAGCCCATCTCGTGGGTGACGACGATCATGGTCATGCCCTCACTGGCGAGCTGCACCATGACGTCGAGGACCTCGTTGATCATCTCGGGGTCGAGGGCCGAGGTCGGCTCGTCGAACAGCATGACCTTCGGCTTCATCGCGAGGGCGCGGGCGATCGCCACGCGCTGCTGCTGCCCGCCGGACAACTGTGCCGGCAGCTTGTCCGCCTGCACGCCGATGCCGACGCGCTCGAGCAGCACCTTCGCCGCATCGTCGGCGTCGCGCTTCTTCTGCTTGCGCACCTTGATCGGGCCGAGGGTGACGTTCTCGCGGATCGTCTTGTGCGCGAACAGGTTGAACGACTGGAACACCATGCCGACGTCGGCGCGCAGCTCGGCGAGCTGCTTGCCCTCCTCCGGCAGCTTCTTGCCGTCGATCCGGATCTCCCCCGAGCTGATCGTCTCGAGCCGGTTGATCGTCCGGCAGAGGGTGGACTTGCCGGACCCGGACGGTCCGATCACGACGACGACCTCACCCTTGTTGACGGTGAGGTTGATGTCCTTCAGGGCGTGGAACTCGCCGTAGTGCTTCTCGACGTTCTCCATGACGACGAGGGGCTCGCCGCGCCCTGCCTGGATCGGGTTGCTCGTGGTCTCGTATGCGCCGGCGGCACCATGCGAGGCTGCTGCATCGGGTTCCGTCGGGCCGGAGTTCGGGGACACTGTTGGCTCCATGTAACCCAAACTAGGTGACCGTGTGTTTCGTGCGCATGACGGAAGCGCTACGGTTACCGTTTCGTAACCTCGACGGTCGACGCCTCAGGCGCTCAGGCGTGCTGCGCGAACGCGCTCTCGAAGACGCACACCGACGCCGCAGTGGCCAGGTTCATGCTCTCGGCACGGCCGTAGATCGGTACCGTAACCGCACGGTCGACGAGCTCGAGGTGCTCATCGGTGAGTCCCCTGGCCTCGTTGCCGAACACCCATGCCGTCGGCCGCGCGAGCACGCCTTCCGACCGGGCCACGAGGAGGTCCTCGCCCTTGATGTCGGCAGCGAGCGTCTGCAGTCCCGCTGCGCGGGCCCGTTCCAGCACGGCGGGCAGCTCGACACCGACCGCGACGGGCAGGTGGAAGAGCGAGCCGGTCGTGGAGCGCACGACCTTCGGGTTGTAGAGGTCGACGGTCCGTCCGCTCAGGACGACGGCGTCCGCGCCGGCGGCGTCCGCGGCTCGGATGATCGTCCCGAGGTTGCCCGGGTCGCGGACCTCCTCCAGGATGACGACGAGCTGCGGCTCTCCGGCGAAGATGTCCTTGATCGAGGTCGGGAACTGCTGCGCGACCGCGATGAACCCCTGCGGGGTGACGGTGTCGGCCATCGACTCGAGGACCTGCTCGGTGACGAACTCGATCTCGAGTCCCGCATCGGTGGCCGCGGCCCCGATGTCGGTGTAGCGCTCGAGGGCCGTCGGCGTCGCGTACAGCTCGAGGATCAGGTCGGGCCGGAACTGCAGGGCCTCCGAGACCGCCTGTGGTCCTTCGAGGAGGAACAGGCCGGTCTCCTGTCTCGCCGGACGCTTGGCGAGTTTGGCGACGGAACGGACGCGCGGTGACCGCGGATTGTCAAGCACGCACCCATCCTATGGGTCGCACTCCGGACAGACGAAACGGCCCGATCCCTGGTGGGATCGGGCCGTTCGAACACATCGTCCGGGCGGACGCAGGGCTTCCGACTACGCGGAGACCTTGGGCGCCGAGGTGTCGGCGGGCAGCGCGGCCTTGGCCGACGCGACGAGGGCCGCGAAGGTGGCGGGCTCGTGCACCGCGAGGTCCGCGAGGATACGGCGGTCGACCTCGATCCCGGCGAGGCCGAGACCCTGGATGAAGCGGTTGTACGTCATGCCGTTGGCACGCGAAGCCGCGTTGATGCGCTGGATCCAGAGGCGACGGAAGTCACCCTTGCGCGCACGACGGTCGCGGTACGAGTAGACGAGGGAGTGAGTGACCTGCTCCTTGGCCTTGCGGTACAGACGCGAACGCTGACCGCGGTAACCGGCGGCGCGCTCGAGGATGACGCGACGCTTCTTGTGAGCGTTGACCGCCCTTTTGACTCTTGCCATGTTCCTAGTTCCTTACGGGTAAACGGTCTAGCGACCGAGCAGCTTCTTCATGACCTTGGCGTCGGCGGGCGCCAGCACCTGGTCCTGGTTCAGGCGACGGGTGCGACGGCTGGACTTGCTCTCCAGGTTGTGTCGCATACCGGCCTGCTGCTTCATCAGCTTGCCGCTGCCGGTGACCTTGAATCGCTTCTTGGCCCCGGAGTGGGTCTTCTGCTTCGGCATGGGATTCCTCGTTTCTTATCGGTTCTCGTCGGTGGATGACTCCACCGGAGCAGCCTCGTCGGCTTCGTCGGCGTCAGCCGGACGTGCCTTGGATGCCGCACGTTGTGCGTTGGCTTCGGCTTTCGCCTCGGACTTGTTCTTGAGTGGACCGACGACCATCACCATGTTGCGACCGTCGACCATGGGGGTGGACTCGACGGTGCCCCACTCGGACACGTCCTCGGCGAACTTCTGGAGCAGGCGGACGCCCTGCTCTGGGCGGGACTGCTCGCGGCCGCGGAACTGGATCATGGCTTTCACCTTGTCACCGGCCTTGAGGAAGCCCTCGGCGCGCTTGCGCTTGGTCTCGTAGTCGTGCTGATCGATCTTGAGGCGGAACCGGACCTCTTTGAGGATCGTGTTCGCCTGGTTGCGCCGGGCCTCTTTGGCCTTCTGCGCAGCCTCGTACTTGAACTTGCCGTAGTCCATGATCTTCGCGACGGGCGGCTTGGAGTTGGGTGCGACCTCGACGAGGTCGAGATCCGCTTCCTGCGCGAGGCGAAGGGCGACCTCGATTTTGACGACGCCGACCTGTTCTCCGCCGGGACCGACGAGTCGGACCTCCGGGACGCGGATACGGTCATTGGTACGGGGATCGCTGATGCGGAGCTCCTCTGACTGGGTGGGATGCCACGCGACCAGGTCCGATACCTGCGACGCGACGAAATCGGTTCACCACACACCCGTACCCTCCGCCGGTGTTCAAAACACCTGTCGGAAGGCACCACGCCCGACGACCCGAAGCGGTGAAGCGACAGGCGGAGCGTGACAACCCGGTAACCTTGTGAAGCGGTCAAGCGCGGGTGGGAGAATCTCCTCTTTCGTACCGAGACATGTCTCGGAGCACCGCACGAGTCTAACAGAGGATCCACGTGAACAACACCACCAGCCCGTACGACCACGACGACGAGTCGGGAGGGGCCGATCAGGCCACCCGGGACATCGCCGACGTCCCCGCCGTCGAGGTCATCACCACCGCCGCCGTGCACCTCATGAGCGCTGCAGCGGTCAAGTGCGGCCTCGCGGATGCCCCCGACGCCCAGACGGACCTCGACGAAGCCCGCAAGCTCATCAACGCCCTCGCCGGGCTCATCACCGCAGGTGCCCCGGAGATCAGCGACATGCACGCCCGCTCGCTGCGCGACGGCCTGCGGTCCCTGCAGCTCGCCTTCCGGGAGGCGTCCACCATCCAGGATCCCATCGGCAAGGGTCCCGGCGAGAAGTGGACCGGCCCGGTCACCTGATCGCAGGGCGGTGCTCCGCCTCGCCGATCAGTCGGCGGGGCGGAGCGACACCGCGAGCGAGTCGACGCGCGTCGCGATGACCTCGTCCGCGGCCCAGCGCTGAGCGAGCCGCGCGAGCACCGCGTCGAGCTCCTGCTGGGTCAGTCCCTGCAGCAGGCCGAGCTCGACCACGAGCTCGGATCCGGCGAGCTTCGCCTCCGGATCTCCGGCTCGCAGACGCACACTCACGACCGCGAGCTCCTGCTCGATCGATCGCTCGAACGCGCCGCGCACCAGCGGGTCCGCGAAGCTGGGCGTCCACGGCTGCGACTGCGCGATCGCCCACAGCGCGGGGCGGCGTACGGCGAACTCGGTGCTCGACGTCGGATCGAGGACCACCACGTCCGTCTGCTCACTCGCGGCCGCCAGGGCGACCCGGACGCCGTCGGCCGGGATCGGCCTCGCCGTCCGGTTCCAGGCGGACATCGCCTGCACCGAGCTGAACACCGGGAGCACGGTGCGGCCGTCCGGACCCGTCACGGTCACGATGGACAGCTCCTGCGACTTGTCGACCAGTTGGCCGTGCTCGTTCTCGCCGGCCTCACCGAGGTGGGCCACGAGCGGGATGAGCAGGCGGGAGTCCCGGAACGCGTCGACGACCTCGGCCTCGCCGACCTCGCCGGCCCGGAAGCGTCGGAGGGACTCGATCAGCCGCTCGGGCGCACTGCCGTCGTCACCGGAACTCGCGTTCGGCTGGAAGCTCCGACCGGCCCAGGGCTGGCCGGCCGAATCGGCACCACCCATCGCATGGTGGGCATGCCCGCCCGACGGACCCTGCCGGTCGGGCTCGGAGGATTCGTCAGCGGCCCGAGACATCCAGCGCCTCGGCCAGGGTGAATGCGCCGTTGTAGAGCGCCTTCCCGATGATGGCCCCTTCGAGCCCGAGGGGGACCAGCTCGCGCAGCGCGACCAGATCGTCGAGGCTCGAGATGCCGCCGGAGGCCACCACCGGCCGCTCCGTGCGCTCGAGCACCTGTCGGAGCAGTTCGATGTTCGGCCCCTGCATCGTGCCGTCCTTCGTGACGTCCGTCACGACGTAGCGTGCGCAGCCCGCCTCCTCGAGACGGTCGAGGACGGTCCACAGGTCGCCGGCGTCCTGCGTCCACCCGCGAGCGGCGAGCGTCGTGCCACGGACGTCGAGGCCGACCGCGATCGCCTCGCCGTACTGGGCGATGACGCTCGCGGCCCACTCGGGGTTCTCGAGCGCTGCGGTCCCGAGGTTCACGCGTGCGACGCCCGTCTCGAGCGCCTGCTCGAGGGAGGCGTCGTCGCGGATGCCGCCCGACAGTTCGATGTTGACGCCGCGCGCCTTCGAGATGACCTTGCGGATGATCGACCGGTTGTCGCCACGACCGAACGCGGCGTCGAGGTCGACGAGGTGGATCCACTCCGCCCCCTGACGAGCCCAGTCCAGGGCCGCGTCGACGGGCTCGCCGTAGTTCGTCTCCGAACCGGCCTCGCCGCGCGTCAACCGGACGGCCTTGCCGTCCACGATGTCGATCGCGGGGAGCAGCGTCAGTCCGGCCGTCGTGTTGAACTCGTTCATGATCCACCGTCTCTTCGGGAGCTGCGAGCCCCTCGGTTCCCGGCGCACAGCATGCCTCGTGGCACAAGCACCTGATCCTAGTCGGCTACAGGGTGCCGAGCCAGTTGGACAGCAGACGGATACCGGCGTCGCCCGACTTCTCCGGGTGGAACTGCGTCGCCGACAGCGGACCGTTCTCGACGGCCGCGAGGAACGGCACGCCGTGGGTCGCCCAGGTGAGGCGCGGCTCGGGGAACGGCGGCATGACCTCGAGGGTCCACTGCTGTGCGGCATAGGAGTGGACGAAGTAGAAGCGCTCGTCGGCGAGGCCGTCGAAGAGCACGGACCCCGCGTCCGGCGACACCGTGTTCCAGCCCATGTGCGGCAGGACGGGCGCCTCGAGTTCTGTGACCGCGCCGGGCCACTCCCCCAGGCCCTCGGCCTCGGAACCGCGCTCCAAACCACGCTCGAACATGACCTGCATCCCCACGCAGATGCCGAGGACGGGACGGCCTCCCGCGAGACGACGGTCGATGACCTCGTCGCCGTGGGAAGAACGGAGGGCGCCGATCACCGCATCGAAGGCACCGACCCCTGGCACGACGAGACCGTCGGCGGCCTGGGCGGCCTGGCGGTCGCCCGTCAGCACGACGTCGGCGCCGGCGAGCTCGAGGGCCTTGACGGCGGAGTGCACGTTGCCGGAGCCGTAGTCGAGGACGACCACCGACGGGCGTGCACTCACAGCGCGCCCTTCGTCGACGGGATGCCCTGGACCAGCGGGTCGAACGCCTTCGCCTGCCGGAAGGCCCGCGCGAACGCCTTGAACTCCGCTTCGGCGATGTGGTGCGGATCGCGACCGCCGAGGACGTTCACGTGCACGGTGAGGCCCGCGTTGAAGGTGATCGCCTCGAAGACGTGACGCACCATCGAACCCGTGAAGTGCCCGCCGATGAGGTGGAACTCGAATCCGGCCGGTTCCCCGCCGTGCACGAGGTACGGACGACCGGAGATGTCGACCACGGCCTGCACGAGCGCCTCGTCGAGCGGGACCAGCGCGTCGCCGTACCGAGAGATGCCTGCTTTGTCGCCGAGCGCCTGACGGATCGCCTGGCCCAGGACGATACCGACGTCCTCGACCGTGTGGTGGACGTCGATGTCGACATCGCCCGTCGCACGGACGGTCAGGTCGGTCAGCGAGTGCTTCGCGAAGGCCGTGAGCAGGTGGTTGTAGAACGGGACGGAGGTCTCGATGCTGCTCGTGCCGGTGCCGTCGAGGTTCAATTCCAGCTCGATGCTGGACTCGCTCGTCGCGCGCTGGATCCGGGCCGTGCGCTGCTGGGTGGTCATGGGATCCAGTGTATCGAGCGCACCGGCGCTGCACGCCGTGTGTCGACGGGTGGGCATCGTCGCGTCATGCGGCTGCACCAGGGCGTGGCGACGCCTATCGTTGAGAGGTCATGACTTCCACACCCAGCATCGCCCCGGCCGTCCCACTCGACGCGACGGAGATCGCCGCTCTCCGTGAACGGTTCCCGATCCTCGCCCGGGAGATGAACGGACACCCGCTCGTCTATCTGGACTCCGGAGCCACCTCGCAACGCCCGATCGAGGTCATCGACGCGGAGCGTGACTACGCGACGCACCAGAACGCCGCCGTCCACCGTGGCGCCCACCTCCTGGCCGCCGAAGCGACGGAGCTCTTCGAGGACGCGCGCGCGACCGTCGCCGCGTTCATCGGTGCCGACGAGCGGGAACTCGTCTGGACCTCCGGCGCGACCGCAGCCCTCAACCTCATCGCCGGGGCCATCGGGAATGCGAGCGCCGGCCTCGGTGGTGCCGCCGCCGAGCAATTCCGCCTCGGCCCAGGCGACGAGATCGTCGTCACGGAACTCGAACACCACGCGAACCTCATCCCCTGGCAGCAACTCGCCGCACGCACCGGTGCGACCCTCCGTCACCTGCCGGTCGACGACCACGGCGTGCTGCGTCTCGACGCCGCAGGCGACGTCATCGGCGAACGCACGCGCATCATCGCGTTCGCACACGTGTCCAACGTCACCGGGGCGATCGCGCCGGTCTCTGAGCTCGTCGCCCTCGCCGAACGCGTCGGCGCGCTGACCGTGCTCGACGCCTGCCAGTCCGTCCCGCACCTGCCCGTCGACGTCCCGTCCCTCGGGGTCGACTTCCTCGTGTTCTCCGGCCACAAGATGCTCGGTCCGAACGGCATCGGGGCCCTGTGGGGTCGCCGCCGGCTGCTCGATGCCCTTCCCCCCTTCCTCACCGGCGGGTCGATGATCACGACCGTCACACTCGACGGCGCGGAGTTCCTGCCCGCCCCGCAACGGTTCGAGGCCGGGACCCAGCCGGTGTCGCAGGCGATCGCCCTCGCGAGCGCCGTCCGGTTCCTGCAAGCGGTCGGCATGGACCGTGTCCACGCCACCGAGGCGGCCTACGGACAGCGACTCGCGGCCGGACTCGCCGCCATCCCCGGCGTCACGCTCATCGGCCCGCCGCCCGGAACTCCTCGCGCCGGGCTGGCGAGCTTCGACCTCGCCGGCGTGCACGCCCACGACGTCGGTCAGTTCTTCGACGATCGCGGCATCGCGGTGCGCGTCGGTCACCACTGCGCGCAACCACTCCACCGCCGGTTGGGCCTCACCGCGTCCACCCGCGCGAGCAGCTACCTCTACACGACGGAGGCCGAGATCGACGCCTTCCTCGAGGCCGCCACCCTCGTCGGTCCGTTCTTCGGGGTGTCCCGATGAGCGGCCTGGAGAGCCTCTACCAGGAGCTCATCCTCGACCACGCCCGCCAGCGCCACGGCTTCGGGTTGCGGGACGCGCCCGCCGCCGAGTCGCACCAGCTCAACCCCACCTGCGGCGACGAGGTCACCCTGCAGCTCCACCCCGGGCCCGACGGTCGTCTCGCACCGATCGCCTGGGAGGGGCACGGCTGCTCGATCTCGCAGGCGTCGAGCTCCTGCTTGAGCGACCTCGCGGCAGGCCTCACACCGGCCGAGCTCCAGGCCCTGGTCGACGAGTTCCGGACGGTCATCCGCTCGCGGGGCACGCTCGAGTTCGACGAGGAACGGTTCGGAGACGCCGCGGCGTTCAGCGGCGTCTCGCGCTACATCGCCCGCGTGAAGTGCGCCATGCTCCCCTGGGTCGCCGCCGAGGCGGCCCTGACCCGCCTGCCGTGAGCAGGCGCCCACCTCCGCCCGGCCGAGGGCTGGTCAGGCGGGGCTGATCGCCGCCAAGGCCTCGAGGAACGCGGTCGTCTCCGCTTCGGTGCCTGCGGTCACCCGCAGGTGGTTTGGGATACCCACGTCACGGATGAGGATCCCCCGCGCCAAGAGCGCCTCGAACGCCGCGTGCGGATCGGCGACGCCGCCGAACAGGACGAAGTTGGATCCGCTCCGCTTCGGGTCGTAGCCGAGACGCCCGAGCTCGACGACGAGGCGATCGCGCTGGGTCCGGATGTCGTCGACCATCGCCAGCATCTCGTCGGCGTGTCGGAGTGCGGCGGTCGCGGCCGCCTGCGTCAGGGCGCTCAGGTGGTACGGGAGCCGGACGAGTCTCAGCGCGTCGACGACCGCGGGGTCGGCGGCGAGGTACCCGAGACGGACCCCGGCGAAGGCGAATGCCTTGCTCATCGTCCTGGAGACGATCAGGCGCGGACGCCCCTCCAACAGCGTGAGCGCGCTCGCCTCGTCGTCAGGAGCGAACTCCGCATACGCTTCGTCGACGATCACCATGCCCCGCGAGGCCTCGTAGACCGCGGTGACGGTCTCGAGCGACAACGGTGTTCCGGTGGGGTTGTTGGGCGAGCAGAGGAACACGAGGTCGGGATCCGCCTCGGCCACCTGACGCGCGGCGGTCTCGGGCGAGAGCTCGAACTCGGCGTCGCGCGTCGCGGGGATCCACCTGGTGCCGACGCCGGCGGCCAGGAGCGGATACATCGAGTACGTCGGCGTGAACCCGAGGAGCGATCGCCCGGGACCACCGAAGGCCTGCAGGATGTGCTGCAGCACCTCGTTCGACCCGTTCCCCGCCCAGATCTGCTCCGGGGACACCCCGTGACCCAAGTATCCCGCCAGGGCCTCGCGGAGTTCCGTGAACTCGCGATCGGGGTATCGGTTCACCGTGAGGACCGCCGACGCGAGCGAGGCGACGATGTCGTGCGCGACCGCTTCAGGGATCGGGTGCGTGTTCTCGTTGACGTTGAGCGCCACCGGCACCAGGGCCTGGGGAGCGCCGTACGGGCGCTGTCCTCGGAGGTCGTCGCGGATGGGGAGGTCGTCGAGAGCGGTCACTCCACAATGCTAGCCACTCCGACCGGCGCGCTCACTCCGCCTGACGCTCCCGACGAAGGACCTCGTGCCGGGGGCTCGCCGGGTTCAACAGCGAGTGGCGTCGCCCGTAGGCGAAGTACACGATGAGACCGATCACGAGCCAGACCCCGAACCGCAGCCAGGTCTCCCAGTGCAACTGCAGGATCAGGAAGCCGGACGCCAGGACGCCGAACGCCGGGACGAACGGCATCAACGGCAACCGGAAGGAGCGGGGCTCGTCCGGCTTCGTGTACCGGAACACGATCACCGACACGCAGACCACGATGAAGGCGGCCAGGATGCCGATGTTCGTGAGGTCGGCGACCTGCTTGATCGGGAACACCCCGGCGAAGACGGCTGCCGCGCCGCCGGCGATCCAGGTCACCCGCTGCGGCACGCCTCGCCGGTCCGTGCGCGAGAACCACCGCGGAAGGAGACCGTCACGACTCATCGAGAACCAGACACGGGTGACGCCCAACAGGAACGTCAGCATCACGGTGAGGATCGACAGGACGGCGAACACGGAGATGATCGTCGCCACCACGGGCAGGCCGACACTCTGGAACGCCGATGCGAACCCGGCGGTGGGGTCGATGTCGGTGTAGTTCTGCATACCGGTCAGGACGAGGGTGGCCGCGACGTACAGGAGCATGGCGACGATGAGGGAGAGGATGATCGCCTTCGGCATGTGCTTCTTGCCGTCCTTCGCCTCCTCGGCCGCCGTGCTCATCGCGTCGTATCCGAAGACCGCGAAGAAGACCGTCGCGGCACCGGCGAACACCGGCCCGAAACCGCTGGGGAGGAACGGATCGTAGTTCTCCCCGTTGATGTAGAAGACCCCGAGGCCGATGATGAACAGGATGAGCAGGACCTTGATGCCGACCGCGATGAGCTCGAATCGACCGAAGGCCTTCGTCCCGCGACTCAAGATGAAGGTCACGAGGAGACAGACGAAGATGGCGGGGAGATTGACGAGGCCGCCCTTCCCCTCGTCGGCGGTCGAGGTCATCCAGGCCGGCATGTGGATCCCGATGCCGGACAGGAAGGCGTCGAAGTAGCCGGAGATCCCGATCGCGACCACCGCGACGATCGCGATGTACTCGAGCAACAGGTCCCAGCCGATGAACCAGCCGATGATCTCGCCGAGCGCCACATACCCGTAGGTGTAGGCGGACCCGGCTCTCGGGATCATGCCGGCGAACTCCGCGTACGACAACGCCGCGGCCGCGGAGGCGAGACCCGCGATCAGGAACGAGAAGAGGACGGCCGGCCCGACAGCGGGCGAGGCCTCGCTCCCATGAGCGACGAGTCCGGCGAGGGAGAAGATCCCCACCCCGATGATGCCACCGACCCCGATGGCCGTGAGTTGCCAGAGCCCGAGGCTCTTGAACAGCTTCGAACCGGAGGTCTCATCCTCGATCTCCGCGATCGGCTTCTTCCGGAGCAGCGAGCGGCTCCGATCGTCTGTACTCATGCTTGCCTCCGACGATGCTGCGGGCGTCGTTGCACCGCGCCATCGACGATAGCTGAGAACCAGCGCGGAGTGACCCGCCGATTGTCGGCCTACTCGGCCGCGTACCGCTGCGGGATCGCCAGGCGCTGCCCGGGCTCTACACCGGCGGTGCTGAGCTGGTTGAGGTTCATGATCTCGGCGATGACGTCGCGCGGGTCGGCGTCGGGCGCGATGGACTCGGCCAGCTGCCAGAGCGACTCGCCCGGGTCGACCGTGATGTACGTGAACGTGGCTCCCGCCGCCGCTGTGTTGGCCGCGGCACCGCCTGCGGAGAGTCCGACGACCGCGACGCCGATGACCAGCGGGATGGCGGCGAGCGTGGTGAAGACGACGCGGCCGCGCTTCGTCAGGCGGAGTCGGCGTGTGGACGGTGCGTCTGACGCCGGTGCCTGCGCCGTCCGTGCGGGAAGCGCCCGGTGGGACCCGATCAGTGCTGCGCTCATGTCAACCCTCCAAGAGTGTGCTCATCATGTGATGAGGACTCGTACCCGACACTCGACCAGGAGTGCCGGATACGAACCTGTGTTCCGAATATATCTTCGATTGTTCGAATACTCAACCCTGTCTTCGTACCTGAGACGCGCGGGATCGGCGACACGCTCGAACAGATGTTTGTCTGGACGAGCTGGTGCGGATACAGTTTCGAGTGTTGGAAGCAGTACACCACCACCCACCGACATCGGTCACCGACAGCCGATCAGGGCAGGAGCGAAGATGGCAGCGAACACGGCGGGCGACGGAGCCCGGGAGCGCCAGATCGGCGGCACCCGGCGACGGAAGAGCCTGAGCGACAAGCAGCTGGCGATCCTCGACGTCATCCAGCGTTCGGTCTCACAGCGCGGATATCCGCCGAGCATGCGCGAGATCGGCGACGCCGTCGGGCTCGCCTCCCTGTCGAGTGTCACGCACCAACTCGGACAGCTCGAACTCAGCGGATACCTCCGACGCGATCCCAACCGTCCCCGCGCCATCGAGGTGCTCATCGACCTGCCGAGCGCCGTCGAGGGGAGCGATCCCGACTCCGCTCCCCCGGTCGGCGACGCAGCCATGGTCCCGCTCGTCGGTCGCATCGCCGCCGGCATCCCGATCACGGCCGAGCAGCAGGTCGAGGAGATCTTCCCCCTGCCGCGTCAGCTGGTCGGCAAGGGCAGTCTGTTCATGCTGAAGGTCGTCGGCGACTCGATGGTCGACGCCGCGATCTGCGATGGCGACTGGGTCGTCATCCGCGAGCAGAAGACCGCCGAGAACGGCGAGATCGTCGCGGCCATGCTCGACGAGGAGGCGACCGTGAAGGTGTTCCGCCAGCGCGACGGCCACACCTGGCTGCTCCCCCGGAACTCGGCCTTCGAACCGATCCTCGGCGACCACGCCGAGGTCCTCGGCAAGGTCGTCGCCGTGCTCCGGACGGTCTGACCGACCGGACCACTCCGCGGCACGGACGAGGGCCGGGACGATCCGTGGATCGTCCCGGCCCTCGTCCGTGCCGGACCGACGACGTCAGCCGGTCGCACCGACCCGTGCGCGGACCACACGCGTGGCCTCGACGATGTTGGCGAGGGAGGCGACCGTCTCCTCGTACCCTCGCGTCTTGAGTCCGCAGTCCGGGTTCACCCAGACCTGGCGCTGCGGGATCCCCTCCAGCGCGATCTCGAGCAACGCGGTCACCTCCGCGACGCTCGGCACCCGAGGCGAGTGGATGTCGTAGACGCCCGGGCCGATGCCGTGGTCGAAACCACTCGCCCGGATGTCGGACACGACCTCCATCCGAGACCGGGCCGCCTCGATGCTCGTCACGTCGGCGTCCAGGCGCCGGATCGCGTCGATCACCACACCGAACTCGGAGTAGCAGAGGTGGGTGTGGATCTGCGTCTCGGCGCGCACGCCCGCGGTCGCCAGCCGGAAGGAGCCCACCGACCAGTCGAGGTACCGCCCCTGGTCGGCCCGCCGGAGCGGGAGTAGTTCGCGGAGTGCGGGTTCGTCGACCTGGATGATGCGGATGCCGGCCCGCTCCAGGTCGGCGATCTCGTCACGCAGGGCGAGGGCGACCTGGTTCGCCGTCTCGGCGAGCGGTTGGTCGTCGCGCACGAACGACCAGGCGAGGATCGTCACCGGGCCCGTGAGCATGCCCTTCACCGGCTTGGTGGTCAACGACTGCGTGTAGGCCGACCACTCGACCGTGATCGGCGCCGGCCGCGAGACGTCACCCCACAGGATCGACGGACGGGTGCATCGCGAACCGTAGGACTGCACCCACCCGTGCTCCGTCACGGCGAACCCGTCGAGGTGCTCGGCGAAGTACTGGACCATGTCGTTGCGCTCGGGCTCACCGTGGACGACGACGTCGATGCCGAGGTCCTCCTGCAGCGCCACGACGCGCCCGATCTCCGCGCGCATCGTCTCGACGTAGGCCTCCTCGTCGAGCGTCCCGGCGACCCGCTGCGCGCGGGCGCGACGGATGTCGCCGGTCTGCGGGAAGGAACCGATCGTCGTCGTCGGGAGGAACGGCAGGCCGAGCGCCTGCTCCTGCGCCGTGGCGCGCTCCTGGTAGTCGTCTCGGGTGAAGTCCGCTGGTGCGAGCGCTGCCGTCCGTGCGCGGATGGCGGCATCGACGACCCCGGGCGCGGCGAGCCGATCGTCGAGCGCGGCCGACGCTGCGGTGAGCTCGGCCGCGATGGCCGCGCGCCCTTGGGTGAGACCGCGTGCGAGGACCGCGATCTGATCCACCTTCTGGTCGGCGAAGGCGAGCCAGCTCCGGAGACGGGGGTCGAGCTTCGTCTCCACCGACACGTCGTGCGGGACGTGCAGGAGGGACGTCGAGGTGGACACCGCGAGCTGTGGGAAGCGCTCCGCCGCGCTCGCGAGCAGGTCGGCCGCGGCCACGAGGTCGCCGCGCCACACGTTGTGGCCGTCGATCACTCCCGCGACGACGGTCTTCGTGTCGAGTCCGGGAGACGAGTCCGGCAGGCCTCCTCGGACGAGGTCGACACCGACCGCCTCGACCCCCGACTCGGCGAGCACCGGGAGGGCGTCGCCCAAGGCGCCGTACGGAGCCGCGACGAAGATCGCCGGGCGGTCCGACACGGCGGACAGGACGGCCGTCGATCGTTCGAGCGCCGCGAGGACCGTCGACCTCGGCACGTCGAACGTCTCCGACACCAGTGCGGGTTCGTCGAGCTGCA
Source organism: Plantibacter sp. CFBP 13570 (assembly GCF_014841395.1). Taxonomy (NCBI): domain Bacteria; kingdom Bacillati; phylum Actinomycetota; class Actinomycetes; order Micrococcales; family Microbacteriaceae; genus Plantibacter; species Plantibacter sp. CFBP 13570. The sequence continues at coordinate 37,673 of NZ_JACYTW010000025.1, forward strand.
CCCAGGGCGCGCCGGCAGCGGCGAGGCGCTGGAGGAGTTCCGCGTAGACGGGCAGCAACGCCTCCAGTCGGTCGATCGGGGCGAATCCCGCTGAGGCCCCCTCGGCCGCCTTGGACAGCAGCAGGAACGTCACGGGGCCCACGATGACCGGCCGCGTCACGTACCCCTCGGCGAGGCCCTCGCGGAACTGCTCGACCACTCGGTCGTCGGAGAGCGCGAACGGCGTCGACTCGCCGATCTCCGGGACGAGGTAGTGGTAGTTCGAGTCGAACCACTTCGTCATCTCGAGCGGGGCGAGGTCGCCGGCGCCACGAGCGATCGTGAACGCCCCGACGAGGTCGACCCGACCGTCGGCCCCGACGAGCGACGAGAAGCGCTCCGGGACGGCGCCGACGGTGAGCGCTGCGTCCAGGACCTGGTCGTAGAACGAGAAGCTCTCGGGGATCGCGGCGTTCGTCGGGTCGAGGCCGAGCCCCGCGAGGCGGGCACGCGTGGCGGCGCGCAGCTCGGAGGCCGTCCGCTCGAGCGCCTCGGCGTCGATCCGGCCGGCCCAGAAGGACTCGACGGCGCGCTTCAACTCCCGGTTCGGCCCGATGCGCGGGTAGCCGAGGATGGTGCCGACGGGGAATGCGGAAGTGGGGTTCATCGTGCGTCCTTGCTGGTGAGTGGATCGGGGATGGGATGACGGACCGGTCGGCCGCCTTGCACGGGGATGCCGGCACGGTGCAACACGTCGAGCACCGTCCGATGCTGGTTGAAGGCGTAGAGGTGGACGCCCGGCGCGCCGCCCGCGACGACGTCGCGGATGAGCCTCGCGGAGTAGTCGGTGCCGATGTCGATCCGTCCCGCTTCGTCCGGCTCGACTTCGAGCGCGATGGCCAGGTCGCTCGGGAGCGCCTCGCCGCTGAGCTCGAGCACTCGACGCAACCGCGCCGGACTCGTGATGGGCATCACGCCCGGCAGGATGGGCATGGTGACGCCGTGACGTCTCGCGCGTTCGGCGAAGGCGAGGTAGTCGTCGGCGTGGAAGAAGAGCTGGGTGATGGCGAGCGTCGCCCCAGCCGCCTGCTTGGCCAACAGGGTGTCGAGGTCCTGCGTCGTCGACCGCGAGCGCGGGTGTCCGTTGGGGAACGCGGCGACCGCGATCCGCGGCCGATGGCGTCGCCCGAGCTGCACCGCGCCCGGGAGGCCGACCAGCGACCCCTCGGCGTAGGGCTCGTGCTCGGCACAGACCCGGCCGATGAGCTGCACGAGTTCCGCGGCACTCCCCAGATCACCGAGGAAGGCGTCCCCCTCGACGGCTCCGGCAGGCGGGTCGCCGCGGAGCGCGAGGAAACTGTGCACCCCGGCATCGAGGAAGTCCTTGATGAGTCGGCTGGCCTGCGCGTGCGTCGAACCGACGCAGGTGAGATGGGCCATCGGGTCCACCGAGGTCGACGTCCGGATGCTCCGCAGCACGTCCAGGCTCGCCGTTCGCGAGGAACCGCCGGCGCCGAAGGTGACCGAGATGAACTCCGGGCCGGCGGCGGCCAGGTGCTCGACCGTCCGTGCGAGCGCGACGCCGCCGTCGAGCGTCTTGGGCGGGTACAGCTCGAAGGAGAAGGGGGTACGCCCGGGACAGGCGGGCTCCGTCATGGTCATGGGGTCTCGTCTCGGTGGCAGCGGATCGAGAGCCGGCGACCACGCAGCACGCAGCGGTTCCGCTGGTGTGTCGTGGGCGGGTGCCGGGCTCGGCTGTCGCTCCGATTCCGCCGGTGAGGGCGGTTACGATGCGCACGACGATAGCAACGCCCGACGATCCGCGCGACGGACATCTGTCCGACAGCGTCATCCTGCGACACATTCCCCCGGCGGCGCTCCGGTCCTACGCTGATGCCATGACCGAGGGCACCAGGCACCGGGGCGCCGAGCGCCGAGTACTCGGTTCGCGCGTCATCGCGTCCTGCGTGGCGGTGGTGATCGCCCTGTCCGGGTGCACGGCCGCCGGTTCGTCCGCGCCGACGGCGACACGTGCAGCCTCAGCGGAGGACCTCGTCGTCGAGTTCCGTCAGAACCGGGACCAGTACGCGAGCGACGCCGCGATCGTCCGGGTCGGCAACGGCGGCGACCACGACATCACGATCGTCGGACTCGAGCTGGCGGGGTCGGCGTTCACCGCGCCGACCGTCCGGGACCGATCCTCGACGATCCGCGCTGGACAGACCACGGATCTCGCCGTCGAGCTGCCACCGATCGACTGCGACGCACGCGACGGGGACGTGCAGGTCGATCTCCAGCTCCAACTCGACGACGGCGCCGTCCTCACCGCATCCGACCTGTCCGATCCGACGGACGCGCTGCAGCGGATCCGTGCCTCGACGTGCACGGTGGTGGCGGTGCAGCGCATCGCCGAGGTGGCCGCCGCTCCCGGGATCCGCCTCGAGGGTGCCGGAGCCACGACGGTCGCCGTCCTGACGATCACGGCCGTGCCGACCGGCGCTCCGGGTCGGCTGGAGCTCGTCGCGCTGCGGTCGACGGTCCTGTTGCGACCGGCGCCGACGGACGGCGGCGGTGACCCACCCCAGGACTGGCCGCTCAGCTTGACCGTCGACGCCGCAAGCGGTCCGCAGTCCATCGAACTGCGGATCGTACCGACCCGGTGCGACCCGCACGCCCTGGCCGAGGACAAGGTGGGAACGCTCTTCCCACTCGTCGTGCGGATCGACGACGGCCCGGAGGCCGTCATGACCCTGCCGCTCGACGCCGACACGGCGGAGGCGCTCAAGGACGCCGTCCGCGCGCGCTGCGCGTGAGGGGTCGGGTCAGCCGGCCACGGCGGGTGCCGGGACGACCTCGGCGAACGGCGCGAGGGCGGCGGCGAGTTCCGCACCGACCAGGGCGTGCACGATCGTGCCACGCTCGTCGTAGTCCGTCGACAGCACCTTGCCGCGTTCGTGCAGCAGCGTGACCAGGTCTCCGCGGTCGAAGGGCACGATGACGTGGACCTCGTTGCTCGGCGACGGGATCAGCGTCTCGATGCGCTCCATGAGCTCGTCGATCCCGAGCCCGGTCCGGGCCGACACGAAGACGGCGTCCGGGACGAGACCGCGGAGCACGAGCAGCTGGCCGTCGTCCACGAGGTCGGCCTTGTTGAACACGACCAGCTCGGGGATGTGCCGAGCTCCGACCTCACCGATGACATCGCGCACGGTGGCGATCTGGCCGGCAGGATCGGGGTGGGCGGCATCGACGACGTGCACGATGACGTCGCTGTCGGCGACCTCCTCGAGCGTCGAGCGGAAGGCCTCGACCAGCTGGTGCGGCAGGTTGCGCACGAAGCCGACCGTGTCGGCCAGGGTGTACTCGCGTCCGTCGGAGGTCACGTTGCGGCGGACCGTCGCGTCGAGCGTCGCGAAGAGCGAGTTCTCGACCAGGACGCCGGCCTTCGTGATGCGGTTCAGCAGGCTCGACTTGCCGGCGTTCGTGTACCCCGCGATCGCGACCGACGGCACCGTGTTACGGCGACGGTTGGCCCGCTTGGCCTCGCGCGCCGGCTTCATCGCCGTGATCGACTTGCGCAGTTTCGCCATCCGGGTGTGGATGCGGCGTCGGTCGAGTTCGATCTTCGTCTCACCGGGGCCCCTCGACCCCATACCGGCACCGGCACCACCGACCTGGCCACCGGCCTGACGGCTCATGGACTCGCCCCAGCCGCGGAGGCGGGGCAGGAGGTACTCGAGTTGGGCGAGCTCGACCTGTGCCTTGCCCTCCCGGCTCTTCGCGTGCTGGCTGAAGATGTCGAGGATGACCGCCGTGCGGTCGATCACCTTCACGCCGACCGCGTCCTCGAGGGCGCGACGCTGGCTGGGTGCGAGTTCCGTGTCGGCGATCACCGTGTCGGCGCCGAGCGCCTGGACGATGGACTTCAGTTCCTGGGCCTTGCCTCGACCGAGATACGTGCTCGGGTCGGGGTGCGGTTTGCGCTGCAGGAGCCCGTCGAGCACGACCGCTCCGGCTGTCTCCGCGAGCGCTGCGAGTTCGCGCAGGGAGTTCTCCGCGTCGTGGAGCGCACCCTGCGGGTAGACGCCGATGATGACGACGTTCTCCAGCCGGAGCTGCCGGTACTCGACCTCGGTGACGTCCTCGAGCTCGGTCGAGAGCCCGGCGACGCGACGGAGGGCCTGTCGGTCCTCGCGGTCGTACTGCTCGCCGTCGTCGGAGCTGCCGCCCGAGGCATCACCGGTCTGCAGGGCCGCGGCACCGCTGCCGAACAGGGTGTACCCGCTCGATCGGGACGCGGCGCTCGTGAGCACGCGCGCGACGACGTCGTCGGGATCGGTGACCGAGGCGTCGTCCACCACCGCCTCGACATCGACATCGGTGTCGTCTGCGTGGTCCTGGGGTGCGTCCATCGGTGGTCTAGGCATCGCGTTAACCCTACTTCCTCCTGGTCCGGTACCGTTCCTGTATGTCGAACGAGCACTACTTCACCGCCGAACCCGCGAGCGAGTTGCAGCTCAAACCGATCACCGCACGCCTCGGCGGCGTCGACCGTTCGCTCGTCTCGGCGGGTGGCGTCTTCAGCCCGGGCCACCTCGATCAGGGCACCCAGGTGCTGCTCGCGAACACCCCTCCTCCCCCGCCGACGGGCGACCTCCTCGACATCGGCTGCGGCTGGGGCCCGATCGCCCTGTCGCTCGGGCTCGCGTCGCCGGGCGCGACCGTCTGGGCGGTCGACGTCAACGAACGGGCGCTCGACCTGACCCGGATCAACGCGGAACGCCTCGGACTCGTCAACATCCGAGCCGTCCTCCCCGACGACGTTCCCGACACGGTCCGCTTCGCGACCATCTGGTCGAACCCGCCGATCCGCGTCGGCAAGGACGAACTGCACCGCATGCTCATGCACTGGCTGCCGCGGCTCGAGGACGAGGGTGACGCCTGGCTCGTCGTGCAGAAGAACCTCGGCTCGGACTCACTGCAGAAGTGGTTGCAGGAGCAGCTGCCGACGTCGTTCCACGTCGGACGTGCGGCCATGGCCAAGGGCTTCCGCGTCCTGCACGCCCGGCGCCGGGAGCTCCGTTCGGCCTGACCGGCTCAGGCCAGGGTGATCGTCCCGGAGTAGACGAGCGTCGCCGGACCGGCCAGCACCACGTGCTCGCCGTCTGCGCCGGGAACCATGCGCACCCCGAGCACTCCGCCCGGTACCTCGACGCGCCAGTCGTTCGGAGCCGCCGCGCCCGCCCAGTGGCGGAATGCGAGGGCCGCGGCAGCCGTCCCGGTGCCACAGCTCAGGGTCTCGCCGCTCCCGCGCTCGTGGACGCGCATGCGGATCCGGGCCACGCCGTCGGCGATGAGCGGCTCACCCGGGACGACCAGCTCGACGTTGGCACCGTGCGGCGGTACGGGGTCGAGCTGTGGGACGTACTCCAGTTCCGCTCCGTCGAGTTCGGCGGCGTCGGCGACCGCGACGACGATGTGCGGGTTGCCGACGTCGATCCCGATCCCCGGGCGGGCCACGGGCAGCCCCTTCACCCGGACGAGCGTCTCCCGCTCGTCGAGGCTCCAGCGGCCGAGGTCGACGGCGTAGCCGAGCGGGTCGTAGCCGACCATCCGGACGCCGGCGCGGGTGCCGATGGCGAGCTGTTCGCCGGGGGCCAGCTCCACGAGCCCGCTCTCGAGCAGGTAGTGCAGGAACACCCTGATGCCGTTGCCGCACATCTCCGCGACCGAACCGTCGGCGTTGTGGTAGTCCATGAACCACTCCGCGGCAGGGTCTTCAGCGAGCACGGCCGCCCCGGCATCGAGGTTCGCGGACCGGACGGCGCGGATGACGCCGTCGGCCCCGATCCCGAAGTGCCGGTCGCAGAGCGCCGCGATCTGGCCCGGATCGAGGGCCTCCTGGCCGTCAGGATCGGAGAAGAGCACGAAGTCGTTGCCCGTGCCGTGGCCCTTCGTGAAGGAGAGTGTCGACGCCATCCGACCAGTCTACGGGCGCACTCGGCGGGCCAGCTCACTCGCCTCGGCGCTGCCGCCCTCCACCCAGGTGATCGCCGGATAGCGCTTGAACCAGCTGACCTGACGGCGCGCGTACCGCCTCGTCAGACGCTGGGTCTCGGCGATCGCCTCCGCTTCGGTGAGCTCCGACCGCAGTTGCGCCACCGCTTGGGCGTACCCGATCGCACGGCCGGCGGTGACGCCCTGCTCGAGGCCGTGCTCGAGCAGCTCGGCGGTCTCCGCGACGAGTCCTGCGTCCCACATCATCTCGACGCGCCGGTCGAGGCGCTCGACGAGGACCTCTCGCGGCGTCGAGACCCCGACGACCTCGACCGGCCGCCAGTGGACGGGGCGTTCCGGAAGCGCTGCACCGTGGCCGCGCTCGGCCAACTCGTGGACTTCGAGTGCGCGCACGACCCGGCGGGCGTTCGCCGCATCGATGCGGTCGGCGGTCGCGGGATCGGCCAGGCGGAGCCGCTCGATGAGCGCCGGGAGCCCCTCCTCCTCGAGTTCCCGTTCCAGGCGCTCGCGCAGGGCGCGGTCTCTCGGGGGGAACCGGAAGTCATGGATGACGCTCGAGACGTACAGCCCGGAACCGCCGACGAGGATCGGCGTCACCCCACGCGCGGTGAGCTCGTCGATCACTGCGCGAGCCGTCGGCTGGTACCAGGCGACGGACGCCTCCTCCGTGACGTCCAGGACGTCGAAGAGGTGGTGCGGGATCCCGCGCCGCTCCTCCATGGGCAGCTTCGCGGTCCCGATGTCCATGCCGCGATAGAACTGCATGGCATCGGCGTTGACGATCTCGGCTGGACGCCCCGCCTCGCGGAGAGCGGTCGCCAGCTCGAGCGACAGTGCGGACTTCCCCGTCCCGGTCGCTCCGACGACCGCGAGGAAGCCGGTCACCGACGTTCGCCGTCGCTCGGGTCGTAGATGGGAGACGTGGTCACGCCGACGGTCGGCGCCCCGATGCGCATCCCCGGCAAGCCGAGTGAGACTCGGCCTGGCTCCGCCGCGGCGGCCGTCGTCGGCACACCGCAGGAGTCGGCCTGAGCTCGATCCCAGGCGTCTCCGGCACGCGTCCGACGTACCCGCAGTGGCTCACCGCCGGGTGCGTCGGCGATGAGGTGGAACGACGCCGCCTCGGTGATGGTCACGGTCACGACGTCGCCCGGTCGCGGCACCTCGGAGCCCGCCGGCACCTCGAAATGGACGAGCCGGGAGTCCTCGGCCCGCCCGCTCAGTCGATGCGTGGCGTCGTTCTTGCGCCCCTCGCCGACCGCGACGAGCAACTCGACCTGCCGGCCCACCTGGCGCTGGTTCTCCTCGAGACTGATGCGGTCCTGCAACGCGATGAGGCGCTCGTACCGCTCCTGCACGACGGCCTTCGGGACCTGATCGGGCATGGTGGCCGCCGGTGTACCGGCACGGATCGAGTACTGGAAGGTGAAGGCGCTGGCGAACCGTGCGGCCTCGACCACGCGGAGGGTCTCCTGGAAGTCCTCCTCCGTCTCACCGGGGAACCCGACGATGATGTCGGTCGAGATGGCCGCGTGCGGGATCCTGGCACGGACCCGGTCGAGGATCCCGAGGAAGCGCTCGGACCGGTAGGAGCGACGCATCGCCTTGAGGATGCGGTCGGACCCCGATTGCAGCGGCATGTGCAGTTGCGGCATCACGTTCGGCGTCTCGGCCATCGCATCGATCACGTCGTCGGTGAAGGCGGCCGGGTGCGGGCTCGTGAACCGGACGCGCTCCAAGCCCTCGATCGTGCCGGCCGCCCGCAGGAGCTTGCCGAACGCCTGACGATCCCCGAACTCGACACCGTAGGAGTTCACGTTCTGCCCGAGCAGCGTCACCTCGATCGCGCCGTCCTCGACGAGCGCGCGCAGCTCACCGAGGATCTCGCCCGGGCGACGGTCCTTCTCCTTGCCACGGAGCGACGGCACGATGCAGAAGGTGCACGTGTTGTTGCATCCGACGGAGATCGAGACCCAACCGCTGTAGCTGGAATCGCGTTTGGTCGGGAGGGTGGAGGGGAAGGTGTCGAGCGACTCCAGGATCTCCAGCTGGGCCTCGTCGTTGTGCCGAGCCCGCTCCAGCAGCGACGGCAGTGAACCCATGTTGTGCGTCCCGAAGACGACGTCCACCCACGGGGCCTTCCGGAGGATGACCTCTTTGTCCTTCTGCGCCAGACAACCGCCGACGGCGATCTGCATGCCGCTGCGCTGCTTCTTGATCGATGCCAGGTGGCCGAGGTTGCCGTACAACTTGTTGTCGGCGTTCTCGCGGACCGCGCAGGTGTTGATGACCACGATGTCCGCCTGCTCGCCGTCCGCCTTGATGTAACCGGCGGCCTCGAGTGACCCGCTGAGCCGCTCGGAATCGTGCACGTTCATCTGGCACCCGTAGGTGCGGACCTCATAGCTCCGCTGCCGACCTGACTCGTCGATCGCGGCGGGTGAGGCGCTGATGACCGTGGGCGTCTCGACGATGCTGCTCATACCGGCAGTCTACGCGCGGCCTGAGATGCCTCCGGTCAGCGGAAACTCACGCCGGAACGCTTCGACCCCGACAGGGCACGCGAGCACGCCTCACGGATGATCGCCGAGCCGTATCCGCGTCTCGCGAGATAGGCCGACAGACGTCGCTCGGCCGTCGCCTGATCGAGGGAGCGCAGTTGACCGGCGCGCTTCTCGGCGACGACCAGCGCTCGTCGGAGCTCGTCGTCGTCGTCGATGGCTTCGAGGGCCTCGGAGACGATCGAGGCGTCGATGCGTCGCGAGGAGAGTTCGCGGCCGATCACCGCACGGGACTGCCCCTTGCGGGTGTGCAGGCTCTCGACGAGTTGACGCGCGAGTTCGGCGTCGTCGAGATAGCCGCGTCGGCGGAGCTCGGCGAGGACGTGCTCGACCTCGTCGGGTGCGGCGTCGTGGCCACGGAGGAGTTCCGCGATCTCCCACTCGGAACACCCGCGGCGGGCGAGTCGTCGCACCGCGAGCAGATCGAGTTCGGCCAGCCGGACCTCCGGATCGACCGGAGCCTCGACCTCATCGGCTTCGGCGCGGTCGTCTGCGTCGTCGTCCTCCGGCGCCTCGACGACCGCGGTCCAGGCGAGGGTCCGCGGTGCGGGCTCGGGTGGTGTCGTCGGGTTCGTCGCCGCGGGGAGATCGCTCGACACGTCGCGCGGCGGGGTGGTCTCCGTCTCGGTGCGTTCGGTGGACGTCCGCCGCAACGGAGCGACGGGACGCACGACGGGCGCGGCCACGACCGGTGCGTCGTCGGTCTGCCCGACGAACCAGCCGCTGGGCTCGGCAGCGGCATCGGGCGCCGGACGGCGACCGAACAGCGAGGTCACGGGGGCCACGTGCTCCGACGACTCGTCGGCCGGACCGGCGGGAGGGAAGGAGACGACCATGGTGACCTCGCTGTTCGGGGCGCGCGTTACGCGCTGCGCTTCGCGGCGGACTTCGGTGCGCCGGCGGCTGCGAGCTGCGGGGCTCCACCGGTCGCCGCCTCGAGCGCCGCGGCCTCGGCAGCAGCGACCTCGGCTGCGGCGGCATCCGCGGCCTTCTTGGTGGCGGCACCCTCGGCACCGACACCGAGCTTGCCGAGGATCCGGCGCTCGATCTCAGCGGCGATGTCCGGGTTCTTCAGCAGGAAGTTCCGGGCGTTCTCCTTGCCCTGACCGAGCTGATCGCCCTCGTAGGTGTACCAGGCGCCGGCCTTCTTGACGATGGCGTGCTCGACACCGAAGTCGATCAACGACCCTTCGCGGGAGATGCCCACGCCGTACAGGATGTCGAACTCGGCCTGCCGGAAGGGCGGAGCCATCTTGTTCTTGACGACCTTCACGCGCGTGCGGTTACCCACGGCCTCCGTGCCGTCCTTCAGCGTCTCGATGCGACGGATGTCGAGTCGGACCGAGGCGTAGAACTTCAGGGCCTTACCACCGGCGGTCGTCTCGGGGCTGCCGAACATCACACCGATCTTCTCGCGCAGCTGGTTGATGAAGATCATCGTCGTGTTCGTCTGGTTCAGGCCACCGGTCAGCTTGCGCAGCGCCTGCGACATGAGGCGGGCCTGCAGACCGACGTGCGAGTCACCCATGTCGCCCTCGATCTCGGCGCGGGGCACGAGCGCCGCGACGGAGTCGATCACGATGAGGTCGATGGAACCCGAGCGCACGAGCATGTCGGCGATCTCGAGCGCCTGCTCACCAGTGTCGGGCTGGGAGACGAGCAGCGAGTCGATGTCGACGCCGAGCTTCTTGGCGTACTCGGGGTCGAGTGCGTGCTCCGCGTCGATGAAGGCGGCGATGCCCCCGGCACGCTGGGCGTTCGCGATGGCATGGAGCGTGAGCGTCGTCTTACCCGAGGACTCAGGCCCGTAGATCTCGACGATGCGGCCACGCGGGAGCCCTCCGATGCCGAGTGCGACGTCGAGGGCGATCGAGCCGGTGGAGACGACCTCGACCGGTGCGCGCTCGTCGCTACCGAGGCGCATCACCGAGCCCTTGCCGAACTGACGGTCGATCTGGGCGAGTGCGGTTTCGAGGGACTTCTCGCGTTCAGCTGGACTTGGCATGGTGTGCTTCTCTCTGCTCGGTGTCGGGTGCCTATAGGCTGTCGCCGCGTGTTCCGGGACCCGCTTCTGCTGAAGGTCGGGGCCCGAGGGCGACAAGGCGTCGGTCGTTCCTGATGTCTCCGACGGTACGCGCCACCACCGACATACACCGGCGGACGGCCCGATCCGTGCAGAACGCACTCACGAATGATCCTGTGGAGGACACTAGCACCACTAGAACGGATGTTCGATACCGATCGGGCGGCGTGTCGAAGACCGCTTCGCCCGTGGCCCTGGACGCGCTACGCGCCCGGCTGCAGTCGTCCGACGCCGTGGCGTCGCTCGTCCGGCACGTCGGTCGCGGTGCAGAGCGCGATCCAGACGTCGCGGGGCGGGACACCGGCGCGCAACGCCTCCTCGGCGGTCTTCGAGCCGAACTCGGTGAGTCCGAGGTCACCGGTGAGTACCGCTCCGTAGGCCGCGCCGAACTCGTCGGCGACGGCCGTCCTGAACTCACTCAGCTTCATTCCTGCTCCTGTCCCTTCCTCCGTCGTCCGTCCGGACGCGGAAACGCCCCGGGAGAGGGATCCCGGGGCGTTCTGCTGCCGTGCTCGCTCGATCAGCGGGAGACGAGTTCGTCCAGCTCGTTGACCAGTTCGTCCGGAACGGTGTCCGGGATGTTCGGGGAGAGACCCTCGATGACCGCGAGGCGGTCTCCGACCTCTCGCATGATGACGGAGATGGGGGTGTCGAGGGCGTCGGCCACCGATGCGAGGATCTCGCTCGATGCCTCCTTCTGGCCTCGTTCGACCTCGCTCAGGTATCCGAGTGCGACGCTCGCCTTGCTCGCCACCTGGCGCAGCGTGCGACCCTTCTGCAACCGAAAGTCCCTCAGCACGTCGCCGATCTCTTGACGGACTAGAACCACGTGACCCTCCCTCTGTGCTCTACGACCTCGTGTCGTACAGCGCTCTGCTTCTGCAACGCGGATTCACGTCGTCCCAGCTGATCGCCGTCTCGTTCGTGGATGGCCAACATTACAACCACCGTATGCCGAACAGTAACCAGGATCACTGGGCTTTTCTTGTGAATACGTCATCTGTAACGCGATGGAAACGGACGGTATTCCGCCGATCGGAGTCGGCGTTCACTCGAGTGCGTCGAGTTCGCGCACGAGGGCTTCCAACGCCAGCTCGACGGTCCGGTGTCGGATCTCCTGACGGCCTCCGTCCAGGGTGAGCGGCACCACCCGTCCACCCGCTCGCGTCACGATCCCGACGAAGACCGCCCCGACGGCCTGGCCGTCCTGCGGGTCAGGCCCGGCGACGCCGGTCGTCGCGATACCGACGTCTGCCGGAAGCCCGTCGATCGCCAGGGCACGGCGCACGCCGTCGGCCATCTGGAGGGCCACCTCCGGGTGCACGGCGCCATGGAGCGCGAGGAGGCCGGCGTCGACTCCGAGCAACGAGTGCTTCAGGCGGGTGTCGTAGGCGACCACACCGCCTCGAACCGTGGCGGACGCACCGGGAACGCTGATGAGCGCCGCGGCCAGCAGCCCGCCGGTCAGGGACTCCGCGACACCGATCGTCAACCGGGCGTTGATGAGGGCGTGGACCGCCGAGGCGGCACCGGCATCGGCCGACTCGACGGCATCGGACGTCATCGCTTGACCTGCCGGTCGGCGCGCGACCCCCGGACGGCGGTGACGACGTAGTCGATGCCGCTCGCGATGGTCAGGAGCACGGCGATGGTCATGAAGACCCCGTTCACCCAGAGCACCCAGTCACCGAGGAGCACCCAGAACGGCGCGAGGGCGAGTGAGATCGCGACGGCCTGTGCGAGAGTCTTGAGTTTCCCCATCCACGCGGCGGCGACGACATGGTCGGAGATCACGATGAAGCGGTGGACGGTGATGCCGATCTCGCGCACGAGCACGACGATCGTGACCCACCACGGCAGTTCGCCGAGGATCGACAACGCGACGAGCGCTCCGCCCGTCAGCACCTTGTCGGCGATCGGGTCGAGGATCTTGCCGAGGTCCGTCACGAGGTTGCGACTGCGGGCGATGTGCCCGTCGATGCCATCGCTCGCGATCGCGACGACGAAGAGCAGGGCCGCCCACCACCGCAGTGCGCCGTCGGATCCGTCGTCCGCCAGCAGCATCCACATGAACACGGGCGCGAGCACGATCCTCGCGACGGTGATCGCGTTCGGGAGGTTCCAGTTCGAGATGCGCGGCGCAGCAGCCGACGCGTTCGATGCCGTCATGTCTACTCCCGACCGGTGAGACTCCAGGCGTCTTCGTCAGAACCGCCCTCGACCTCAGGATAGTCCTGGAACTGGGCCTCGACCGGGTCCGCACCGTAGCGGTCGGGCTCGACGCCGCCGGCGGCACCGACGACCGGGGCGGCCACGGCGGCTGTCGAGGCCGCCGCTG